>JAZROC010000283.1:0-12671 GCA_045648525.1 Clostridia bacterium | reverse complement strand
CCTTGATGAAAAAGGTCTTATTAAAAATGAGAAGATTGTTTTAGATAAAAATGAGTGGGAAATTGCTCTTCAGAAAGGTGATAAAACCATTGCATTGCATATTCCTGCCGATGCGTCACTTAAAAAAGAGGATACAGACCTTTTCTTCGAAAAAGCCTATGAGTTTATTGAAGAAATCGGCTACGATTACAAGGCTATAACCGTTGGTAGCTGGCTTATGGACAGTCAGCTTGAAAATATACTTAATGAAAACTCAAATATTCTTGATTTTCAGAGGCGTCTCAGGAAAATCGGAGTAAAAAGTCAGGCAAACAGCGTGTTCAAGTTTGTTTTCAAAAAGCCTGATCTGAATTTCGAAATTAAAGATTTGCCCGAGGAAACTTCACTTCAAAGAAAAATCAAGGAAATGTTCTTGAATAATAAAGCCATTTATGAAGTTATCGGCTATATAATAAAGGAGTGATTATGGAATATCCACTTAATCACGTTGTTACAAAGTTGAATTTAGGCGCGGAAAAGCCTTTTAAGTTTATTCATATAAGCGATAATCATATTTGTCTTGCTGATGAAAGAGAAGAACAGAAAAAGCAGGAGCTTGCGGCAGAAAGAAGTCAACATTTTAAAAGTGCCATTCCTGTTTTAGAAGCGGCAAGGGATTATGCCAATAAAAATAACACTTTTGTTGCCCATACAGGTGATTTAATTGATTTTATTTCCGAGAAAAATTACGAATATGCAACTGAATATGCTTCTTCCTGCGATTTGTTTATGGCGGCAGGTAACCATGAGTTCGCTAATTATTTAGGCGAGCACGAGGATGAAGAATATAAAAGCCGTTCAGCCGCCCGCGTAAACGCTTGTTTTAAAAACGACATTTTGTTTGATTCAAAGGTGGTAAACGGCATAAATCTCCTTGCTATTGATAACTCCTATCATCAATTTCTTCCTTGGCAGCTTGAACGTTTAAAGGAAGAAGTTAAAAAAGGTATGCCAATTCTTCTTTTTATGCACGCACCTCTTTATGATGAAAAATTTTATAAGTTTATGATAAATAATCTTCATAACAAATGCGCATTTTTAATGAGCGTGCCTGATGAACTTGTTGATCTCTATCCTGAAGAGCTTCATTATCATCACAGAGCAACCGAAACTACCAAGGAAGCCTATAAATATATTCTTGAGGAGCCTTTGATTAAAGCAGTTTTTTCAGGTCATATTCACGTAGCCATTGAAAGCCAAACCAACGAAACAACTATGCAGTACGCTATTGGCGGAGATTATGCGCGAATAGTGGAAATTGAGTAAAAGTAAAGCGGTAAAGTTAGTCTTTACCGCTTAAATTTTTTACTGAATTTTTAATGAATAGGAATAAATAGTAGGAGCCGATAGAAAATATAATATGTAACGCACTCACGATAGAAACGTACAAAATTTGCGCAGGCACGTAACCCCAAATATCTTGTACTGAAAGGCGCAGGTTTTCTAAAGGCGGAATATTGCAGGAATACATATTTGCAAAGTTGGTTTTCAGAAGTTGCGCCATTACAGCGGAAATAACGGAGAAAACTGCCATAAAAATTGCTATAGGCAAAATGTCATTTTTTCCCTTTGGTGAGTTAAGGTCAAGAGTGATAATAAGGAAAAACTCAAAAATAACGATATTATGGAAGGCGACGGTGTGAAAATCAAAGAAACCGTTGAAAAAGTTCTTGATATTGTCTGCTGAATAAATAAGGCAGGGATATATTGCTAAAAACAAAAATACTGCGCAACACAAGGCGCTTGTAATTGAAAAAACTGTTTCGCGGTATTTGCCTTTGTAAAATGCGGAAATGGGCAACATATAAATAAATATCGAGCAAACGTGAAAGGGCAGATGATAAAGGTCATAGCCGTTTATAAGTGACGTAATTTGTTTTCCTGCTTCAATAAGAAGAATGATTACCGCTAAAATCTGAAATGGAATCATTCGCGTTTTCAGGTCTTTTTTTATCAGGAGAAATCTTAATAATATTGAAATTATGAGCATTGCTACCATTGAAGGTATCAGCGTTTTTGCGTGGGCAATAGACCAAAGCTCCATAATAAACACCTCGTATATATGATATTATATTTTATCATATTTTCGGGCAAAATACAACAAAAAAAGCCTCGCTCAAAGCGAGGCTTAATTTTTTTAGATTACGCGAACTCTGATAATGTTTTCAATTGCCTTAATAAAGTCAACAACTTCGGGCTTGAATTCGTTATCAATATCAATGATTGTGTAAGCGTAATCGCCCTTTGAAGCGTTAATCATACCGCTGATATTTTCGCCGCTTGAAGCGATTGCGGCGGTAATGCTACCAACCATATTGCTGGTGTTTTTGTGAAGTACGGTAATACGTGCATTACCTGTTTTGTTAAGTGAAACTGAAGGATAGTTAACGCTGTTGATGATGTTACCGTTTTCTAAATATTCCTTTAATTCCTTTGATGCCATAACAGCACAGTTGTCCTCTGATTCAGGTGTTGAAGCACCAAGGTGAGGGAATACAACAACGCCTTTTGCACCGATAAGTGCATCGCTTGCAAAGTCAGTGGCATACTTATAAATTTTGCCGCTTTCGCATGCTGCGATAACGTCGGCATCTTTAACAAGACCGCCACGGGCAAAGTTAAGAATGATAACACCGTCTTTCATTTTTGCAATGGTGTCGTTGTTAATCATACCCTTTGTTGATTCAATCTGGGGTACGTGAAGTGAGATAATATCGCACTTTGCGTAAATTTCTTCTAAATCGTCAGCCTTAACAACTGCACGTGAAAGCTTCCAAGCGGCATCAACTGAAACGTAGGGGTCGTAGCCGATAACGTTCATACCTAAAGCTACCGCTGCATTAGCAACAAGACCACCGATAGCGCCTAAACCAACTACGCCAAGTGTTTTGCCCTGAATTTCAGGACCGACAAACTGACCTTTGCCTTTTTCTGCCATTTTGCCAACAGCATCACCGTTGCCCTTAAGGGTTTTTGCCCAGTCGGAAGCCTCGATAATGTTACGGCTTGCGGCTATCATAGCACCAAGAACCATTTCCTTAACTGCGTTTGCGTTTGCACCGGGTGTGTTGAAAACAACGATACCCTTTTCTGCACAAACGTCACAGGGAATATTGTTTACGCCTGCGCCTGCACGTGCAACAGCTAAAACGCTTTCGGGGAAATCGTATGAAAGCATATCGGCACTTCTTACTAAAATACCGGCAGGAGCCTTTGCGTCATCAGTAATAGTATATTTATCTTCAGGAAGATTTTCCTTAACAACTCCTGCAATGGAGTTGAGTTTTAAAATTTCGGTCATTTTATTTTCCTCACTTATTTTCTGCTTCAAACTTCTTCATAAATGCGATAAGTGCTTCAATACCTTCGATAGGCATTGCGTTGTAGATAGATGCGCGCATACCGCCAACAAGACGATGTCCCTTAAGTGAAACAAGGCCTGCTGCAGCTGCTTCCTTAACGAATTTAGCATCAAGATCAGCATTGGGTGTTACGAAGGGAACGTTCATTAAAGAACGGTCTTCCTTGTTTACGCTGTTCTTGTAGAAGTCAGAAGAATCAATATAATCATAAAGCATATTTGCTTTTTTGATGTTAAGTGCGTGAATTGCATCAACACCGCCCATTTCCTTAATCCAACGGAATACGAGCATTGAAATATAAATGCTGTAGCAGGGAGGTGTATTGTAAAGGCTTTCACCGTCTGCCTGAGTCTTC
This sequence comes from Clostridia bacterium, assembly GCA_045648525.1. Taxonomy (GTDB): domain Bacteria; phylum Bacillota; class Clostridia; order Christensenellales; family QALW01; genus UMGS1322. The sequence continues at coordinate 8,915 of JAZROC010000283.1, read as the reverse complement.
CACTTAAGCATTGTGGGGCAATCTTCGGTAAAATTCTCTAAAAGGTCGTCACGAACGATAACAACTGTTACACCTGCAGGACCGATGTTCTTCTGTGCGCCTGCATAGATAACGCCAAACTTTGAAACGTCAACGGGCTCTGAAAGAATCATTGATGACATATCTGCAACTAACGGAACGTCACCTGTTTCGGGCACGTAGTTGTACTTTGTGCCGAAAATTGTGTTGTTAAAGCAAATGTGGAGATAGTCGGCTTCGGGGTCGATCATATCTTTTGTTACTTTGGGCACGTATGTATAGGTTGCTTCCTCACTTGAAGCGATTACTCTTGCATTGGTAAGTCTTTTTGCTTCCTTTGCGGAAAGATTTGAGAAGTTACCTGATACGATGTAATCAGCCTTGCCGTTTTTGTGAAGGTTAAGAGGAACACAAGCAAACTGTGTGCTTGCACCGCCCTGAACAAAAAGAACTTTGTAGTTATCGGGGATATTCATAAGCTCACGAATTAAAGCTTCGGCTTCCTTGATAATGGCATCGTAACACTTTGCACGGTGGCTCATTTCAAGAACGCTCATACCTGAACCTTCGTAATCAAGCATATCTGCTGCTGCTTTTTTTAATACCGATTCCGGCAGCATGGACGGACCGGCACTGAAGTTATAAACTCTCATTTTTTTGCCTCCTGTTTTTAGCGTTTTCGCCATTTTTTATTAAAAATTTTATCGCATTAAAGCGTTGAAGATATTATACTACTGTATTACTTTTTTCGCAACCACTTTTTGTGCCGGAGCACAAAAAACTCTTGAAACTGCGGTTCAAAAGCAATATAAAGCCTCGGTCATTTACCGTTATGTAAACTCCCTCGGCTTTAATCACTTTTTCACCTGATTTTCAAGCTTTTTTGCACTTCGGATTTTTAAAAATAAGCACTAAATTCCTGAAACTACGGGTTGTGTGCGATATAATCGTTCAGTCACTTACCGTCTTGTAAGCTCCTTCGCGATTAATCTTCGCGCCCCTGATTTTCAGGCTTTTTTACACTCTGAATTTTTCAAAAAGGAGCACAAAAAATTCCTGAAACTGCGTGCTGCGTGCAAGATAAATCTACTAAAGAAATATTTGGTATATATAATATGAATTCATTTATATATTATATTTCAAATATATCGTCAATCAGGTTTGTGGCGGAATCCATTTTAAATTGATAACATATGTAGTGGAAATTGCAGGGGTCCACCATATATCTTAAAGCCAATGCTGTTTCGCAATTTGTTGCAAGATAGCGGCATTGGTCGGTCTGGTCAAATATGCCTAAAAAATCTTTTATGTTTTCAATGGACATCTGACTTAATAATGATGGCGTTAAAAAGCCTTCGCAGTTAACGTTAAGGCGGATTGCCTGACAAAAGCATCTTAATCGGTCAAAGGTGTTTTGACAATCTGCCTGAATTATTTCGCTTGAAATAATTTTATTGTTAAAAATTTGTCTGACTGTAAAAAAATCCATATCTCCCGGTGTGAAATTCAAAATAAGATTATCGCCTGATTTTTCATAAGTGCAATTTTTTCTTTGCAAAACTTCTTCCATATTTTCGTTTACTATATACACGGTGTCGTCGGATTTTAATAAGACGAAGTTTTTTGAAATTATTTCATAGTCGTCAATATTTTTGGGGAAGTAATCGTAGCCGTTACCATTTTCCTTTAAAAAGTATCCGCCGCACAAACCTACCGTTTGTTGTCCCCAAAGCCCTTCCTTTAAAATAACGGGAGGTGGAGGTGGGGTGCTTTTGTTAAAAACGAAAAACAGTTCATAAATATCGTCATTCCACTTGCACAATCTGCCTGAACAGGTAATTAACCTTATTTCGCCTTGACAAGTTAAAAAATAATTAAGGCACGGGTAGTCGGAGTTTTCGGGGATTGCTGAAAAAAAGGTGTAATCGGCAGGTAATGGTATGGTAATAGGTTTTTCTTTATAAAGAATACCTAAAAATCCTCCGTTAATGCTTATTGCACAAGTAATATTTGTTTGTAAAGTTAAGGTTGCCATAAAACTCCTTTTTTCTGTTGCGGTCAGAAATTATTAAAAATACTATATATTGTAGGCTTTATTTAAGTGTATGAAATAATTTTTTAAAAAAGATAGTGTTTACAAAAAGTTAACAAAATAAGGGCTCAAAACGCTTGCATAAAAAGGAAAACAGTAATATAATAACTGCGTTGTCCTGTGCGATGGGATAACTGCGCATGTTTTTGCGTAAATGGTATGAAGCGGAAGGTTGCTGCTCCTATAATGCAGGTAATTTCCGTGGACAATTGTCCGACAATCGGACGAATGGCCGGATACACACCGCCGTTTAAAAAATAAAATAGCGGCACACACGGTAATGTGTATTTGAGCTGAGAATAAGGAGGTATATAAATGGCATCGCAGAAAATCAGAATCAAGTTAAAGGCTTACGATCACAATCTTATTGATTTGTCAGCCGAAAAGATCGTTGACACAGCGGTCAAGACCGGAGCCACAGTAAGTGGTCCCATTCCCCTTCCCACAGAGAAAGAAGTTATCACTATTCTCCGTGCTCCTCATAAGTATAAGGATAGCCGTGAACAGTTTGAACTTCGTACTCACAAACGTCTTATTGACATTTACAATGCCGGTCCCAAAACAGTAGATGCACTTATGAAGTTGGATCTTGCTGCCGGTGTTGACATCAACATTAAACTGTAAGGAGGATGAACGATGATGACAAAAGGTATTTTGGGTAAGAAAATCGGTATGACTCAGATTTTCGCACAAGACGGTACTGTAGTTCCTGTAACAGTCGTTCAGGCCGGCCCCTGTAACGTTGTTCAGGTTAAAACACAAGAAAAAGACGGCTATGAAGCTGTTAAAGTGGGCTTTGGCGAGATTAAGGAACAGAACGTAAACAAGCCTAACAAGGGTCAGTTTGTAAAGGCAAACGTTCCCGTTGCACGTTTTATGCGTGAGTTCAAGTTTGATAACACTGCTGATTATAAAGCAGGTGACGTTATCAACTGCGACATCTTCGCTGAAGGCGACAAGGTTGACGTTACTGCTAAGACAAAGGGTCACGGCTTCAGTGGTGTTATCCAGAGATGGAATCAGCACACAGGTCCTATGTCCCACGGTTCAGGTGCACACAGAGTAGTTGGTTCAATGGGCGCAAGCTCATCACCCAGCCACGTTTTCAAGAACAAGCACATGCCCGGTCAGTGGGGTAACGAACAGGTTACAATCCAGAATCTTGAAATCGTACGTGTTGATACCGAAAGAGGCGTGCTTCTTATTAAGGGCGCAGTTCCCGGTGCAGCAGGCGCACTGCTTACCATTAAGCAGTCTGTCAAAAGTAAATAAGGAGGTAAGCAGTAATGCCAAGAGTAAATGTATATAACATTGAAGGCGAAAAGGTTTCAACTGTAACTTTAAAGAAAGAAATTTTTGAAGTTGAAGTTAACACCAGCGTTCTTCATACAGTAGTTCGTGCTCAGCTTGCTAACAAGCGTCAGGGCACAAAGGGTACCCTTACCCGCACAGAAGTTGCCGGCGGCGGTAAGAAGCCTTTCCGTCAGAAGGGTACAGGCCGTTCCCGTCAGGGTTCAAGCCGTTCACCCCAGTACTATAAGGGTGGCGTTGTATTTGCACCTAAGTCAAGAGACTTCTCAATCACCGTTCCCAAGAAGGTTAAGAGACTTGCTCTTAAGGGCGCACTTACAGCTAAAGCTACAGACAAGGATATCATCATTCTTGATGCCCTTGAGATTGAAGCAAAAACAAAAGCAATGGTTAAAGTTCTTGCAAACCTTAATGTTGAAGGCAAGGCTTATATCGTAAACGAAGAGCCCACAGTAAACGTTGAAAGAGCTGCTGCTAACATTCCCGGTGTTAAGACCGGCCTTGTTAACACACTTAACGTAGTTGATATCCTCAACCACGACAAGCTCATTCTTACAAAGGCTGCTCTTAAAAAGCTTGAGGAGGTATATGCATAATGTTTAACGAAGATATCATTATCAAACCCGTTCTCACAGAAAAGAGCTATGATATGATGGCTGACAAGCGCTATGTGTTTGAAGTAGCACCTAAGGCAACCAAAACCCAGATCAAAACCGCAGTTGAAGAAATCTTCGGCGTGAAGGTTGAGAAGGTTAACACAGTTACCACACAGGGCAAGCTTAAGCGCATGGGCAGATTTGAGGGCAGAACCTCAACAGTTAAGAAAGCTTATGTTATCCTTAAAAAGGATTCAAAGGCTATCGAGTTCTTTGAGAATATGGCTTAATTGCTTTAGATTGATTTAATTATACTTCGGGTTGCATACAGCAGCAAAGGCACCCGTAAGTGATAAAATAAGGCTGCTGAGAAATGGAGAAATTTCAATGGGTATCAGAAAGTATAAACCGACCTCTCCTGCAAGACGTTTTATGTCGGTTTCAACCTTTGAAGAAATTACAAAAACCACTCCTGAACGCTCCTTGCTTGATAAGGTTTCAAAGAGTGGCGGTAGAAACAATGCAGGTCGTTTAACAGTTCGTCATCACGGTGGCGGAAACACAAGAAAATACAGAATTATTGACTTTAAGCGTAACAAAGACGATGTTCAGGCACGCGTTGCAGCAATCGAATACGATCCTAACCGTACCGCAAACATTGCACTTCTTAACTACGCTGATGGTGAAAAGCGCTACATCTTAGCTCCTTTAGGACTTAACGTAGGCGACACCATTCTTTCAGGCGAAGGCGCTGATATTAAGCCCGGTAACGCTCTTAAGATTAAGAATATCCCCGTTGGTACTCTTATTCACAACATTGAGCTTATGCCCGGCAAAGGCGGCCAGCTTGTTCGTGCAGCAGGTAATGCAGCACAGCTTATGTCAAAGGAAGAGAAGTACGCTCAGGTACGTCTCCCCTCAGGCGAAGTTCGTTACATTCTTCTTGAGTGCAAGGCAACTATCGGTCAGGTAGGCAACCTTGATCACGAAAACGTTTCTATCGGTAAAGCTGGTAGAAAGCGCCACATGGGCATCAGACCCACCGTTCGCGGTGTTGTTATGAACCCCTGTGATCACCCCCACGGTGGTGGTGAAGGTAAGTCCCCCGTTGGCCGTCCCGGTCCTGTTACTCCTTGGGGTAAGCCTGCACTTGGTTACAAGACACGTTCAAAGAAGAACAAATCAGACAAATATATCGTAAAACGCCGCAACGGCTAATAAATCGGAAGGAGGCTCATTATGAGCAGGTCAGTTAAAAAAGGACCTTTTATAAGCGAAAGGCTTCTTAAAAAGGTTGAAGAAATGAATGCTTCCGGGGATAAGAAGGTTATCAAGACTTGGTCAAGATCATCCACGATCTTCCCCCAGATGGTAAGCCATACAATAGCCGTTCATGACGGCAGAAAGCATGTTCCTGTTTATATCACAGAAGATATGGTAGGACATAAGTTAGGTGAATTTGCACCTACAAGAACATTCAGAGGACACTCGGGTTCCGAGAAGTCTTCAGGAAGGTAATAGGAGGTTAGCGGCATGGCAACAAGAATGAGAGAAAAAGCGGCAAATCGTAAAGAAAACCGCGACAGAAGACCTAAAGCTATTGCAAAGTACATCCGTATCTCTTCCCGTAAGGTTCGTATCGTTATCGACCTTATCCGCGGCAAGCAGGTTGACGAGGCACTTGCTATCCTTCAGTTCACTCCTAAGGCAGCATCCCCCGTTGTTGAAAAGGTTCTTGCATCAGCAATAGCCAATGCGGAGAACAATCCTCCGTACCTTAACAGAGATAATCTTTACGTTGCTGAGGTTTATGCAAACCAGGGTCCCACCCTTAAGCGTTTCAGACCTCGTGCAAAAGGCAGCGCAGCACCTATCTTAAAGCGCTCAAGCCACATCACTGTTATCCTTGATGAAAAGAAGGAGATGTAATTATGGGACAGAAAGTTAATCCTCATGGCCTCAGAGTAGGCGTTATCAAGAATTGGGATTCCCGTTGGGTAACCAATAAGGATATGGCAGCTAACATTGCAGAAGATAACAAGCTCCGTACTTATTTAAAGGCAAAGCTTGCAACTTTCAGCGTATCCAAAATTGAAATTGAGCGTAAGAGCAATGCAGTTACACTTTTCATTTTCACTGCTAAACCCGGTGCACTTATCGGTAAGGGCGGCGAAGGCATCAACGTTTTAAAGGCTGATGTTGAAAAGTTCATCGGCAAGAAAGTTAACGTTAATATTATGGAGATCAAGAAACCTGATATGGACGCACAGCTTGTTGCTGAATCAATTGCACAGCAGCTTGAAAAGCGTGTATCTTTCCGTCGTGCTATGAAGCAGTCAATGCAGAGAGTTACCCGTGCTGGCGCAAAAGGTATCAAGATTTTAGTTTCAGGTCGTCTTGGCGGTGCAGAAATTGCACGTAGCGAAGGCTATCACGAAGGCAGCATCCCGCTTCAGACACTTCGTGCTGATATCGACTATGGTTTTGCTGAAGCAGCAACAACTTATGGCCGTATCGGTGTTAAGGTTTGGGTTTACAAGGGAGAAGTTCTTGCAAAGAAGGCTGCTAAAGCAGAAGGAGGCAAGTAATTATGTTAATGCCCAAAAGAGTAAAAAGAAGAAGAGTTTTCCGTGGCAGAATGAAGGGTACTGCACAGCGTGGTAACTTCATCGCTTACGGTGATTACGGTCTTGTTGCTACTGAACCCGGTTGGATTAAGAGCGCACAGATCGAAGCAGCCCGTATCGCTATGACCAGATACATTAAGCGTAGCGGTCAGGTTTGGATTAAGATATTCCCCGATAAGCCCGTAACAGCTAAGCCCGCTGAAACCCGAATGGGTTCAGGTAAGGGTTCACCTGAATACTGGGTAGCAGTTGTTAAGCCCGGTCGTGTTCTTTTTGAAATGAACGGCGTTGATGAGGCAACTGCACGTGAGGCTCTGCGTCTTGCAAGCCACAAGCTTCCCGTTAAGGTTAAATTCGTTAAAAGGGAAGATTACAATAAAGAACAGGACGGTGAAGTTTGATGAAACCGAGTAAGCTTCGTGAAATGAATGCTGAAGAGCTTAATAAGAAGCTTTCAGAGCTCAAGAGAGAGCTTTTAAACCTCAGATTTCAAAATGCCACCGGTCAGCTTACTAACCTGAAGCAGATAGATGCCTGCAAAAAGGACATTGCAAGGGTTATGACCATACTCAGAGAATTAGAGCTTAAGGGCTAAGGAGGTTGAGGACTGTGGAAAGAAATTTTCGTAAACAGAGAGTAGGTACAGTTATCAGCGATAAGATGGATAAGACAATCGTTGTTGCAGTTAAGACAAAGGTTCTTCATCCTCTTTATGGTAAGACTGTTAACCGTACAACAAAGTTCAAGGCTCATGACGAGAACAATGAATGCGGCATCGGTGATACCGTTCGCATTATGGAAACAAGACCGTTGAGCAAAGATAAAAGATGGAGATTGGTTGAAATAGTTGAAAAGGCAAAATAAGCTTTTTCAGACTGTTTTACCGGAAAGGGGTAAATTATGATACAACCTCAAACAAGATTGAAGGTTGCCGACAATACCGGCGCAAAAGAAATTATGTGCATAAGAGTTCTTGGTGGCTCTTTCAGAAGATACGGCAGCGTTGGAGATACCATCGTTGCATCAGTTAAGACAGCTGCGCCCGGCGGCGTAGTAAAGAAGGGTGATGTTGTTAAGGCAGTTATCGTTCGTACAACAAAATCCACCCGTCGTGCAGACGGTTCCTATATCCGTTTTGATGATAACGCTGCAGTTATTATCAATGATCAAAAGCTTCCCCGTGGTACCCGTGTATTCGGACCCATCGCAAGAGAGCTTCGTGAAAAAGACTTCATGAAGATTATCTCACTTGCACCGGAAGTTCTGTAAGGAGGACATACACAATGAATATTAAAAAAGGTGATTCCGTTGTAGTTATCAGCGGTGAGAGCAAAGACCTTGGCAATGCCAAGAAAGTTCTTCGTGCTATGCCCAAAGAAAACAAGCTTATTGTTGAGGGTGTTAATATGATCATCCGTCATACTAAACCCAAGAAGATGGGCGAAGCAGGTGGCCGTATCGAAAAAGAAGCTCCTATCGATGCTTCAAACGTTATGTTATACTGCCCCAACTGCAAAAAGGGTGTTCGTGTTGGCTACGAAGTAGTTGATGGCAAGAAAACCCGTATTTGCAAAGATTGCAAAAAGGCAATTCAGTAATAGGGAGGATGAGATACTATGGCCAGATTAAAGGATAAATATTTAAATGAAGTAGTTCCTGCAATGGTTAAGAAGTTTGGTTACACAAACATTATGCAGGTTCCCAAAATCGAAAAGGTTGTTGTTAACGCAGGCCTTGGCGACGTTAAGGACGATGCAAAGAAATTCCAGGCTGTTGTTGAGGAAATCGCACTCATTACAGGTCAGGCACCTATCGTAACAAAGGCTAAAAAGTCCGTTGCTAACTTCAAGGTTCGTGAAGGAATGAACATCGGCGCAAAGGTTACACTTCGTGGCGAAAGAATGTATGAATTCGTTGACAAGCTTTTGAACATAGCACTTCCCCGTGTTCGTGACTTCCATGGCGTATCTGCAAACGCATTCGACGGCAGAGGTAACTATGCTCTTGGTGTTAAAGAGCAGCTTATCTTCCCCGAAATCGAATACGATAAGATTGACAAGGTAAGGGGTATGGACATTATATTTGTTACTACAGCAAACACAGATGAGGAAGCCCGTGAGCTTTTAGGTCTTATGGGTATGCCTTACGCAAACTAATAGAGGGAGGACATAGAAAATGGCAAAGAAAGCAATGATCAATAAACAGCAGAAGCCTCAGAAGTATTCAACTCGTGAATACACAAGATGCAGCATCTGCGGCCGCCCTCATGCA
>JAZROC010000282.1:0-6211 GCA_045648525.1 Clostridia bacterium | reverse complement strand
TTCCGGTAGCAAAACGGAGTAACGAAGTGGCATATTCTGCACGAATATCATGGTCCATTTTGTTCATAACCGCTTCATCACAGGACATTTCCATGTCTTTGCCGGAAAGCACAAACGCCAACCATACAAAAGGATTAAACCAATGAATGCACAATGCTGCAAATGCCAGAACTTTTATAATATGGTCTCCGCGCTTCACATGATGCTTCTCATGCAAAAGTACATATTCCTGCTCGTTTTCACTCAAGGAAGACGGTAAGTAAATCCTTGGAAAGACAATACCCATTACAAACGGAGAATCAATGTAATCTGCCAGAAAAATATTGCCCCGTAACGGTGTGGCACCAATGAGCTTCCTACGTAATTTGACATATTGTACGGCACTATAAATTACAAGTGCTGCTATGCCAAAAAGCCAAATATAAGTAATGATACTTACCGGTGCTTCTAATGGGTCCGCTGCAAGCTGCTCACTTCCTTGCGGAAGCCTTTCATTTACCACATCATTTACTACCGCAATCGGAGTACTTATACTAGGCTCTTCCATATGTACAATATTTGACGGAACGTATTCGATGCTTCCACTTTCCGTTAGCGGCACATCAAACTGGTTCAAAAAGGAAACATCCAAAGAAAAGGAAAACGGACATAATAATCGGAATAACACCACCGCCCACAGTGCGTAAGAAAATATTTTCGGTGCGACCTTGTGTGTATGCAACCCTCGGCAATGAAATAGGCGAAGATTGGCAGAGCAATGCGCCCGATATAACGCAGGACTTTTATCTGCGGAAAGAGCAGAAAACCTATATGGTCAATAAGCATAGAAATACACGCGAGTATTTTTAATTTGTTGCCCGACACTTTTATCACCTTAAAAAACTTTGTATTGCCCAAATTACTATTCAACAATTACGCAGTAAACCAAAGCCGTACCTAACGCACTTTCAGCAACAACGAAGGTTGTGCCTTTGGAAACACCTTTTATAAGGGGGCCTTCGCCAATGGCAATGGTGGTATCTTCTGAATACAGTCTTATATCTGTCCAGGTTCTTGCGCAAGGCGGCGAAATCATATTTCCTGCCTGAACGCGAAGAGTGCTGGCTTCTAAAGCAAGCGAACTGCTGTATTTCATTGACGTAACCATATTTTGATGCTGAGGCAAAATCTGATTGGTGGTCTGTGCGGTGTTTTCGGGGGAAGCAGTTAACGTCGGTGTGGCAGGTGCTATAGAGGGCGTAGCCTTTTGCTGCCAATGGGTCGCCGTAGGTGTTGAAAGTCCATTATTATTTCCTTGTGCTGCTTTATTGAAAATTCCCAAAATGGAAGAAGCAATAATAGCAAAAAGAATAATTGCTGCGATTATTATGGCGATAACCACGTAGGGAAAAACCGAAAGTGAGCGATTTTCTGACTTTTGCGGGGTCGAGCTCTTCGCTTTGTTGGCATAGGAAAGGTTGTTTTTCAAAATTGCTACGGTTGATTCAATATCCGAAGAACAGAACCAATAAAAGCCGTCCTCCATTTTAACCTTTATGTTATTTGAAACGCAAACGTCAAGAAAACGTGAGTAATCATATTTCTTTTCGTCAAGATAATCATCTAACTTCACCCATTGAAGCATTTGTTGCTTTGTGTAAGCCAGATAACCCACTTTAAAGCGGTCGTAAAAGGACTCACCGTTGCTGTCTTTTACAACGTTGAAGCCCAGATTGAAAACTATGTTTATGTAGTTAAGAAGCTCATTCTGGATTATGTCTATTTGCTCGGCATCTACAGAAGAATCGAGGTGCGCAAGAACGTTTCTGCGTGATAACATTTTATTGGCAAGGTTGGTACAAAGTTTTCTTGATTCAACGGGAATTTTATAAAATTCATAGACCACAGTATAAACGTCGCCAAGGAAATGTAAGGTTCGGTTACAAGCCTGAAAATCGAAGGCTTCAAAGGTCCTGCAATTTGCCGTAATGTTGTTTACTACCGACTGACCTTCCTTTCTTTTTTTGTTAGTGCGGTCAGTGTTGCGTTGGTCATAAAATTCAAAGGTGCCAAAGGGACCCTTTTCTTCATCTGCCCAAAGGGTGTTAAGCGATGTTTTTATGGCTGTTGAAATGCAGGCAGTGTATATATTTTCTAATTGTTTATACGTTATGGTTTCGTTAATACTCACAATATCCCACCTAAAATATGATAACAAAATTATATCATTACATTAAAGCAAAGTCAAGCGTCAGGTTATAATGTTTAAAAATGCAATGTAAATGTTAAAAAATGCAATTTTATTTTAATTTTTTATTTGGTATAATGATATGGAAAAGGAGATGTACAACAAATGAATAATGAGTTTTTTAAACCTTATCTTGACGGTGAAAAAGTATATTTCTGCTATAACCGTGAAGATTTTATAAAAAGACCTGTGTTTCCCACAATCGTTTTTGACGGCGGTGCATTTTTCTTTGCAAACGACCATTTTAAGACTACAGACGGTGATATTCTGCTTGAAAAAGTTATGGACGGAAGCGTTTTTGACTATTGGAAGCGCGACGGCAAACTCCAATGGGATGGCATTTATTGGGATTTCAGACCCATCGGATATCCGTCTGAATGGGAGGGGCATATCTGGTTGAACCGTCTTTATATTTTGTTACCCGTTGCCCACGCTTATCTTAAAACCAAGGACGAGAAATACGCTGAAAAGTGGCTTGAAATTCTTAAAAATTTCGCTGAAAACGTGCCCTACACCACTTACGAGGGCAGACCCGGTGACCTTTTGTGGCGCGATATGCAGGTTACGTGGCGCACCATAACTCTTATGTACAGTATTTTTATGCTTGGTGAAAATAAGTCCTTTACAAAAGAGGATTGGGCTTTTGTTTACGATATGGTAAAGCTTCACGGCAATCATATGACGAAAGAGGCACGTAAGCACGAGGAAAAACCCGGACCTGACAATCATATTTTGCAGATTGGCACGGCTTTAACGATGCTTGCCACTCTTTTTCCTGAATTCTTTGACAGGGAAGAAGTGCTTAAGGTTGCAAAACGACTTATTTCCTTTAATATGGAAACGTCCATTTTCTCCGACGGTTGCAACAATGAGGACAGTTTAAGTTATTCGCACTTTATTGCAAGGCTTTATCTTGAAGCGGAGCTTCTATTAAAAAATAATAACTTGCCTGAAATTGAAAATCTTCATAAGTCGGTGCAGAAACAGTATGAATTTTTGTATAAATTTTCAAGTCCCGACGGTAAAACGTTGCAGATAGGCGACTCCTATGCTTTAGATGCAGTAGGGGACGTTGAGTTTATAAACAGCTTTTATCCTCTTGATTTTAAGCGGGAAAGAAAGACTTGTCTTTTTGAGGGAAGTCGTATGGCAGTGCTTAAAAACGGTGATTTTTCAGTTTACGTTGACGCAATGGATATGGATGAATGGCACCAGCATTTAGGCAGACCCCATTTCCTTGCCTACTACAAAAATCAACCTCTTGTTATTGATTCGGGAAGTGTCAATTACGACCGCGGATATATCCGCAGGCATCTTAACTCGGAAAAAAGCCACAATGTAGTTTACGCTGAAGAAATTCCGTTAACGAAAAGACCGTCAAACGAAAAATTGACAGTTAAGAATTTTGAGGACAAGGACGACGTTAAAATTCTTGAAATTGAAAATGAAGTTTCGGGCGAAAACAAAGGCTATAACTGGGTTCGCAGGTTTGAACTGTATGCTGACCGTCTGGAGATAACAGATACAGTTAAAGCATCTGAAAAACTTAATTTCGTTTCAAAACTCTTTTTGCCCGATTGTCGTGTAGGCTATACTGCACCGAGAGAAAGATTTTTAAAGGAAGAAAAACTTCGCTTTGGCTCTTATATGGAAATCGTTTCAACCGATTCGTTGTTTGAAGTTGAATATACTCCCTGCGTTGATACAAATAACAAAATGAATTATGCGCAAAGCCTTGTGCGCAGGTTTGAAACTGATGCATTTTGCGAAAAAACCGTTATCCGCTTTGATAAAATCCACGATGGTCTTGACTACCACCTTGAATTAACTGACGAGTGGAAGCAATATTTTGAAAGAATCAAGAAATAATAAAAAATCCTGCTTAAAACGCAGGATTTTTTTGTTAGTTTGCCTGAAGATTTTCTAAAGTAAGCTTGTCGGCAATTAGTGCAATAAATTCGCCATTGGTGGGTTTGTCGTTTTTGCCGTAAACGGTAAAGCCGAAAACATCGTTTATATTTTCAATTCTGCCACGTGTCCACGCAACTTCAATGGCATGGCGAATGGCACGTTCAACCTTGCTTGCCGAGGTTGAAAATTTCCTTGCAATGCCGGGATAAAGCTCCTTTGTTATGCGGTTGATGGAATCAGGATTTTCCACCACCATTTTAACGGCTTCCCTTAAAAAGTGATATCCTTTTATGTGGGCGGGAATACCTATTAATATAAAAAAGCTTGAAATCTTTTCGTCAAGGGTGGAACGGTGCATCAGACCGTCTATCTGTTTAGGGAAAATTTCGGGAGTCTTGCTTAAATGAATAACGTCCAGTATGCGATCCTTTAATGCCTTGCTGTCGTAGGGCTTTGCTATGTAATATTTTGCACCAAGATTCAGGGCGCGCTGTATAAAATTCTCTTGCACCAAGGCAGAAATAACAATAATATTCGTAAAAATATTGTGCTCGCAAAGGTATTCCATTACTCCAAAGCCGTCAAGTTGAGGCATTATAATATCAAGTAACACAATGTTGGGTTTCAGGCGGTTTATCATTTCAATGGCACACATACCGTTTGCTGCAGTGCCCACAAGTTCAACTTCGGGCATCTGGCTCAAAATATGACTTAATCTGTCACGCGCTTCCTGCGTATCATCAACAACCAAAATTTTTGATTTTTCTTCTTCGTTCATAATAATAACTCCTTTTTTCTTGTCTTAACAAGTATTTTTTTAATTTCTTACATATTTTACCATTTCTGGAAAAATCTGACAATAGAAAGGCGCATTTTTTGCAAAATTTAAAAGGAGTTTCATTCGACAATGTATTTTTCTTTGCGCGTTTTTTAGTATGGAAACGGTTATAATGTCGGGATTTATAATAAACGGAAGAAATTTTTGCGACTCTCGATAATTCCCTCGTTGCGAAGTTTACTGATTTCCAAGGAAAGACCGCTTCTGTCAACCTCAAGATAATCGGCAAGCTCTTGGCGGTCATAGGGAATATAAAACTCGTTGCCCTGCTTTTTTGCCTGAATGTCAAGATAGGCTAAAAGCTTATCACGGGTGGTGCGTTTGGCGCAAATTTCCATTTTCTGATGAAACTGAACTGTTTTGCGGGCAAGGTCCTTCATTAAATTAAAAATCAATTTTTGGTGAAAGCCGCAGTTGTTGGCGCAGGTGTGCAGAATGTGGGAGCAGTCAATCAACATAATGTATGAAGGCTCGTTGGCAATAATTGAAACAGGCAGAAAATCGGCTTCTGCACAGGCAAAGGCTTCACCAAAAACGTGTGAAGGCTCAACGCTGTTTAAAATACTGCGGTTGCCGTAAAAATCAAGTTGAACCACCTGCACCGAGCCCGAAAGCACAATACCGATGTGTTTTATTTTGTCGCCCTCGCGAAAAACGGTGTACTTTTTATCAAAGAACACTATTTTTGCGCCTAAACAGTTGAGCATTTTTAACAGATTTTCGTCCTCTATGTCGTGAAAAAGAGGGCATTTTTTTAAAATTTCTAAATATTTTTTCATAAAACTCCTTGTTTTGTTGAAAATTCAACATACTTTATGCAAAGATTATACTATAATTAAACCGTAAAAGCAAGGAGGAATTATATGATACGAAAAATAATTAAGATAGATAAAGAAAAATGTGACGGTTGCGGACTTTGCGTAGCGGCATGCCACGAGGGTGCTATTGAACTGATAGATAATAAGGCGGTATTGACCCGCGAGGATTACTGCGACGGATTAGGCGATTGCTTGCCTGCCTGCCCGCAGAATGCCATTTCCTTTGAAGAGCGCGAAGCACCTGAATATAATGAGAATGTCGTTAAAAAAATTCAATCAACCAAAGGTGTTAAGTTTACCTGCCCCGGCATCAGTGCAAAAACCATAAAAAGCAGAAATACTGAAGTCACTGTAGGTCCCACAAATCTTGCCCAATGGCCCTGTCAGATAAAGCTTGTGCCTGTAAATGCACCGTAT
>JAZROC010000281.1:0-1423 GCA_045648525.1 Clostridia bacterium | reverse complement strand
AGGCGGTCGTGATAACTTGCAACGCTTGTGATAGGCTCTATTGAGGAAACTCCGCCGTGTAAACGCTTTACAAGCCCGTTGTTTTGCAGATACGTTAAGTCTCTGCGAATGCTGGATTCCGAAGTAAAAGTTATTGCCGATAACTCTTTAACCGTTATAAAGTTACGCTCATTTAAAAAATTTAAAATTTGTTTTTTACGCTCACTTATGCTCATTTTAACACCTTTATTTGCTCATTTTCCTAAAAATACACCACATATTGAAAAAATATGCGCATTGCAATATAATTATATTATCAATTATTACACTTGTCAATAAGGAGAATTTATTATGTTAGAGCAAATAAAAAAGCGCGTTTTTGAGGCAAATTTAAAATTAAAAAATAGCGGTCTTGTGGTGCTTACGTGGGGCAACGTTTCGGAAATTGACAGAAAAAGCGGTTATATTGTTATAAAGCCTTCAGGAGTCGATTACGCTACGATGACTGAAAAGGATATGGTTGTTGTTGATATGGAAGGCAACGTTATAGAAGGGAATTTAAAGCCGTCATCTGACCTTCCTACTCATATTGAACTTTACAAGGCTTTTTCTGATATTGGCGGAATTACCCATACCCATTCAAGAATGGCAACGTCATTTGCGCAGGCAGGCGCGGTAATTGAAGCTTTTGGCACAACTCATGCTGATGCTTTTTACGGAACAGTTCCCGTAACGAGAAAAATGACGAAGGAAGAAATAGAGGGCGAGTATGAAAAGGAAACGGGCAAAGTAATTGTTGAAACTTTTAAAGATATCAATCCCAATGATATACCTGCGGTGCTCGTAAACTCTCACGGACCTTTCACTTGGGGCAAAGATGCTTTAAAATCAGTTGAAAATGCAATAACTCTTGAAGAGGTTGCATTTATGGCGTATAACACCATCGTTTTAAACAAGGATGCTCAGTTACAAAAGGAATTACTTGATAAACATTATTTGCGTAAGCACGGCACCAACGCATATTACGGTCAGGAGAGCAAAAAATGATAATCGACAGTAAAAAATATAACGGAATGTGTTCTTGCAACAGAGAGCATAAAATGGAAACGGAATTTTGCATTATAGAAAAGGGATGCCTTAAAAATATTGATAAATATATAAAAGAATACGGTTTAAAAGGCGTTTCCGTTGCAGTTTATGATGAAAACACTTATAAAGCAACGTCAGACCGTCACCCGAAGGTTGAATTTGAAGTGGTGCTTCCCCAAGAAAATCTTCACGCAAATGAGCACGGTGTTGACCTGCTTTTAGAAAGATTACCCCAAAAAGTTGGCTTTTTAATTGCCGTTGGTGCAGGAACGGTTCACGATATTACGCGCTATTGTGCATACAAGGAGAAAATTGATTTCGTGTCCTGCCCGACTGCAGTAAGCGTTGACGGGTT
>JAZROC010000280.1:0-3752 GCA_045648525.1 Clostridia bacterium | reverse complement strand
ACCACAGAGCCCGTTACAAGACCGCCGCCAAGAACTCTGTCAAGCTCTGAAAGTCCCGTTTCGGTTCTTATGTATTCGGGCGTAGAAAGCTCGGAGAAGCGAACTGCGGAGTTATCGCCAGTTCGAGCCGTAAGCGTATGCTTTTTTGCACCTTGGGGCTCTTGGGCAACCGCGTCTTCCACAAATGTGTTCCATGAATTACACTTTGGACATTTGCCAAGCCATTTGGCATTTTCGTAACCGCATGACGAACATACGTAAACTGATTTTTCTTTCATCTTTACCCCATTATGTTGTATTTGAATACGTCACTGCCGCTTGTTGAGGTCTTGTCCTCCCACACAACAAGAGTATCAAATGCCTGCGGAAGAATGGCGCTGCAGGCAGATTCAGAAACCTGCAAAAGTATATCCTGCTTATAATAATAAGCATAAACTATCTGATTTGAAACAAAAACGATAAAGTCATCGCCCAATGAATACTGGGTTACGTTATCCCAAAAGCTTACAGGTGCGCTTGCACCGCTTCTGTAGGCATAATAGAGCGTAGAATCAGGTGCGTTGTTTTTATCTATCCACACATAGATATCGTCATTGCAGATAGGCTTATGAACGTAAGTGCCGGTAGCAAAGACTTCCGGCTCCATTTCGCCTGAATCTTCCTCCTCACTTTCGTCAGTTTCTTCGTCCATTGTGTCGTTTTCACCCAAATCTTCAAAGACAAGGCTATAAATAGCACTTACGTTTTCATCAGTCTTTTCGGGGTCGTGGTCTGCCCAGATAACCGTATTTTTATAGATAAAGGGTGTGCTTACTGCATAGTTTGTGCTTTCAAAAAGCTTGATTGCCATATTTTCATCGGAAGTAAGGTCAATGAAATACAATTTATCTTCATTGTCGCTTACCTGCTCCATCCACACAAGATAATCACCGTATAAGCCCATTCTCGGCATATGATTTTCCGTTTCGCGAACCTCGGAAATGGTATTTGCCTTTATACCGTCAATTTCAACACGGTTCATTTTATAGATAATGTTTTTGCCTTTGTGGTCAGTATCAACCCAAACTGCCCAGTTTTCAGAAAGATAGGTTTCAAAAATTTCACCGTCTTTCATTTTACTTGTGGCAATTTTTTTTGCTGTACCGTCAACAGCATTAAAAAGGTATAAATTGGTAAGAATAGAGCTTTCCAATGCGCCTGTGCCGGCAGAAAAAAGCATTTCGTGACCGTAAATACTGGGTTGATTAATTCTTACTTCGTCAACCTCCATAACACGCACGCTGCCTGAACGGTCAATTACTGAAAACTGCACCTCTTCGTTAACTTCGGGCGTTGCCCACGGTTGAAGAAGATCAGGATCCTCTACTGAAACGGGAGGCTCATCAAAAACACCGTTTGAATGTAAAACGTTAAGCACTATTGCCGCAATAACAAGTATTGCCGCGCAACTATAAAATAACCCGTTTAATTTTTTGCGCAGTTTTATTTTTTCGGGATTTTCGCCATCACCGTATTTATATTTTAAAATATCATCAAGCTGTGAAAATTTCATATTTATCCACCTCTATTTTACTAACATAACTGTTGCTTGAGCACTTATGCCTTCTTCTCTACCCTCAAAGCCAAGTTTTTCGGTAGTAGTTGCCGCAACGTTAACGCGGGAAACGTCAATTTTTGCAGTTTTGGCAATGTTTTTATTCATTTCTTCTATGTAAGGCTTAAGCTTTGGTTTTTGGGCAATTACTATTGCGCTTATGTTTACAACTAAAAAGCCTTGTTCCTCCAACAAACCGATGACGTGCTTAAACAACAACATACTGTCAATGCCTTTATATTTTTCATCGGTATCGGGAAAATGCTTGCCAATGTCGCCCAGACCTGCGGCACCTAAAAGAGCATCCATTATAGCGTGCAGAAGCACGTCGGCATCTGAATGACCTTTAAGACCTCTGTCATAAGGAATATTGACACCACCGATAATAAGCGGTCTGTTTTCTACAAGCTGATGGACGTCGTAGCCGATGCCCGATAAATATAATTTTTCCATTTTAACGTCTTCCCTGGTTGTTATTTTTTTATTTGAATATGCACCCTCAACCATTTTAACCTTATTGCCTGCAAACTCATAAACCGCACCGTCATCGGTCATTTCGGTTCCTGCTTTTTCATAGGCAGAAATAAGTTCACTTGTCACAAAGCCTTGCGGTGTCTGTGCCGCCCAGAGTTTTGTGCGTTCAGGTGTTGCCGTTACCAAGAAGTTTTCATCGGTTTCTTTTATAGTATCAGTAACCTTTACGCCTGCAATTACGCCCTGACCTGATTTGATATTATCAATTACTCTGTCAATAATATCTGCCGTTACAAAAGGTCTTGCGCCATCGTGGACAAGAACGGTATCATAAACGTTTTCGATTGCCTTTAAACCGTTTAAAACAGATTGTCCCCTTGTTTTACCGCCTTCAACGTAGTTAACCTTATTGCCGAAAATGCTTTTAAGTCTTTCTTCATCAGCCTTTGAGCAGATAATATAAACACCGTCAATACGATTATGTTTCAAAAAGCAGTTAACTGTTTTTTCAATAATGCTTTCACCATCAGGCGCAAAAAATATTTTGTTTTCTTTTAAACCTGTGCGGCTACCTGAACCTGCCGCGGCAATTAATGCGCAAATCATTGTACTTCCTCAAACATAGGCGAGCCCGTTTTTCTTGCAACGTTATCATCAGTAAGTAATATTTTAAAAGCGTGATTTTTTTCACCGAAAACGATTTCGATAACGTCGCCTTCCTTAACCTGATAACCTGCCTTTTGAATTTTGCCGTTTACACTTACCCTGCCTGCATCGCAAGCATCGTTGGAAATGGTACGGCGTTTTATTATACGCGAAACTTTTAAAAATTTATCAAGACGCATAAAGTACTCTCCCAAGTCATATAAGATAATATTATTATTCTATATTATATTACATTTGTGTTAATTTGTACAGAGATAATTTTGTGTAAATTTCCTGACAAAATATGGTTAATATGTTATAATGTATCAGAAAAATATAAATACAGGAGTCAATTATGTTTAAAGCCTTTACTAAACTTTTCATTAAAGATTATTCTGACGTGCAAAGCTCTGCAGTCCGCCAGAAATATGGTCTGCTTTCCGGCGCATTGGGTATTTTGGGAAATCTTTTGCTTTTTATTATAAAAATCTCCGTTGGTTTTATGATAAACAGTGTTGCCGTAATTTCCGATGCCTTTAATAACTTTTCGGATATGGGTTCAACGGTTATTTCGGTTATCGGCATAAAATTAAGTAACAGAAAGCCTGACCGCGACCACCCCTTTGGGCACGGCAGATTTGAATACATTTCTGCACTTATTGTTTCATTTATTATTATGCTTGTGGGTTTTGAACTTTTTAAATCGTCTTTTGATAAAATTCTTAATCCTGAAATTGCACAAAATACCAACTGGCTTTTAATCGGCATACTTGCAATATCGGTTCCCGTAAAGCTTTTTATGTTTGGTGTAAATAATTTTTTGGGCAAAAACATATCTTCGCCTACACTTATTGCTACTGCCGTTGACAGCAGAAACGACGCCATTGCAACAAGTGCAGTAATCATTTCCACCATTATCGACGGCTTACACGTATTGCCTTTTGTTATTGACGGCTACGTTGGTGCGCTGGTTTCAATTTTGATTATGTATGCAGGATTCTCTGTTGCAAAGGACACAATCGGCGTATTGCTGGGTAAG
>JAZROC010000279.1:0-9613 GCA_045648525.1 Clostridia bacterium | reverse complement strand
TTTATAAAAGAAAATCCGATTTTTTAATTACAACTATTGACATTTATATTACAAATGTAGTATAATTATTTTGTAATTTTTTAGGAAAAGAGGAAGTATTGTGTCAAAGGAGAAACTTGTTATTTCTTCAAAAAAATACAGAGGCGATTCGGCGGTGGTATCCGTGCGTTTGCCCGACGAGCTTGTAAAAAAAATAGACGAAATTGCCGATGAAACCGGCAGAACGCGCAACGAAGTGGTTCAGAAATGCCTCGCCTATTCGGTGGACAATTTAGAAATTAAGGAGTATTAAGGAGAGAAAAAATGGCTCAGATAGCAGAAATTATCAAGTATGAAGGCACAAATAACGTTTTCATTTGGAAGCATCCCAGCGAGGATTTTAATTCACTTACACAGTTAATCGTTCACGAAAATCAGGAAGCGATTTTCTTTATGAACGGTCAGGCATTGGACACCTTTGGTCCCGGCAGACACACTCTTGAAACGCAGAATATACCCTTTTTATCGAAAATTCTTAATCGCATAACAGGTGATAAAACGCCTTTCCATTGCGAAGTTTATTTTATAAACAAAACCGAGCATATGAACATTAAATGGGGCACTGATTCAAGAGTTCAGTACATTGAACCCACATACGGCTTCCCCATTTCTATCGGCGCATCAGGTGAAATGGCTTTGCGCGCTGAAGACGGCAGAAAGCTTTTATTGAAGCTTGTGGGAACGGAAAGTTATCTTTCACAGCAACAGCTCGTAACGTATTTCCGTTCATTTTTAATGACTCGCGTTAAAACCTACATTGCGCAGGTTATGAAGACCAACGGCATTAACATTTTTGAAATTTACCAGAACCTTACGATGTTCTCCGATTCAATTAAAAATCTGCTTACAAATGATTTTGCCGAATACGGTGTTTCCCTTGAGCAATTCTTTGTAACCACGATACTGAAGCCCGACGGTGAGCCACAGTACGAGAAATTTAAAGAGCTTCACTTCCGTCAGTATGCCGACATTGCAGAAGCCCGTCTTCGTCAGCAGACGGAAATCATTAACGCTGAAACTGAAGCGAAAAAGACGGTTATTGATTCGCAGGCGCAAGCAACAAAGCGCGCTCAGGAAGGCTACACCTATCAGCAGGAGCGCGGATTTGACGTTGCCGAAAAGGTTGCGCAAAACGAAGCGGTTGGCGAATTCACCAACCTTGGCGTTGGCTTTGGCACAATGGCAGGCGTAGGCGGTGCCGTTGGCGGAATGGTTGGCAATATGGCAAACGAAGCCATCGGTTTTGTTGGTATGCCCATTAATAATCCTGTACAGACACAAGCTCCTGCACAGGCTCCCGCAGACGATATGGCGGATTTCAAGAAAAAGATTGACAAGCTCACCTTAATGAAGGATGCAGGCTTACTTTCCGAGGACGAGTTTAAAGCAATGAAAGCAAAACTACTTGCAGAAATTTTATAAGGAGTGAATCACTATGAAAAAGACATTTGGCTTTTATGCAATAATCTGGGCAATATTCCTTGCATTATTTAATGCGATAGTATTTATTATTCCCTCATTTACCAAATTCGGTGGTGCGTTCTGGGTTGGCTATATTTTCATAACTCTTGCATTTATCGGTCAGCTTGCGTGCGCATATTTCGCCTTTAGTGCAAAGAACAAACAGAATTTATTTTACAACATTCCCCTTATAACCTTAAGCTATAGCGGACTCATTTCTATGTTTGGCGCAGGCGCAATTTGTATGAAGGTTCCATTCCTGCCCGAATGGCTTGGTGTAATCATCTGTCTTATCGTCCTTGCAGTAAATGCCGTTGCAGTTATAAAGGCAGCCTTTGCCGCATCGGTAGTTTCTGATATTGATACCCGCGTAAAACAACAGACTTATTTTATGAAAAACCTTACCCTTGAAGCCTTACACCTTTACACTATAACCAACGCCCCTGAATTAAAGGAGCTTGCCAAAAAGGTTTATGAAGCAGTTCGCTACTCTGACCCACTTTCATCAGATGCCCTTGAAAGTGAGGAAAACACCATAAAAATAAGCTTTGCCGACTTTGAAAATGCAGTTAATACAGGTGATTCAGCCAATGCCGAAAAGTTAGCAGACAAAGTGATTTCAGACGTAAAATTAAGAAACGAAAAGTGCAAACTTTTAAAATAAAAAACAAAGGAGAAAGAAAAAATGGCAGACAAAGTATCATTAAAAATTATGCAGTGCCCCACTTGTGGCGCAAGTCTTAAGGCAGAAAACGCAAATCAGCAGATTACCTGCGTTTACTGCGGTAACACAATCGTACCCGTAAAGGAAGCCTCCGCCCAGACCGAAAGCGCAATTTCTGCAGGTGGTGCATCAAAGATGGACGGCATTAAGACCTCATCATCAGCACTTGCCTATCTTGACGAATTTTTTGAAGAATACGACTGGGAACTTTTTTCCTACGCACAGAACCTTACCATTTACGAAATTGACAAACTTGTTAAAAACTTAAAAGTAACCTCTGCCGACGACAAAAACACGTGGTTCGTTGCATTTAAGGCTATCGCAGTGCCTTTTATGAAAAAAATCAACGGTTGTAATCAGATAATTGACGAAGTTGTTAAAGAATACAAAAAGGACAACCTTGATGCCTATAGCAAATTTGACGCATACAAAAGCGTTTCGGCAAAAATCGCATCAAGCAAGGACGGTTTCTTTGCACAACTTGAAAAGTTTATTCAGAACGCATCAAAATACGGTGCAACAAAAGACGAAATTGCCGCGCTTAATTCAGAATTTAATACCATAAAGGAAAATTCCGATTTAGCCGTTTATGGCGACGTTGCCGATATCCCCGCAATTCAGGCATTTACCGTTGAAAACAACACCCGCATTGCCGAAGCACTTTCAAAGGACGGCATTGATGCTGAAAAGGAATACCAGAACGCAAAAAATCTTATTGCAAGCATGCGCTACGTTGAAGCACTTAACCTTTTGCGCACGTTAAAGGGTTATTCCGACAGCAAACAGCTTATCGAAAAAATCGACAAATACTTCCTTATTTCCGATATCGTTGAGGTTGAAAACACTCTTTACTATTACAGAAAAGAAAAGCCTGAAGATTTGACCTTTAACCTTTACCCCACCACAAGCGAAAAGATTTTAGAAAAGGCTCTTGTTAAAAACATCAGCAAAATTATTACCAATTATGCCGATATTCTCTATTATCTTGACGGCAACCACAAGCTTAAGAAGTTCAACCTTGCAACAAAGAACGAGGAAAAAGTTTTAATTAAAGAAAACAAAGCCTTCAACAAAAAAATAAGCGAAAAGTCCATTTACGTTTACGGCAGACGCGTTTTCCTTATAACAGGTGCTTCCGAAGATGCAACGACAATCTTCAAAAAAGAGCTTGTTGAGCTTGACCTTGCTTTAGGCACAGTTAAAATTATCCTTGATGATATTGTTGAAATTCTTTCACTTACAGGCAACAAAATGCTTTACAAGGCAAAGGGCGACGTTACAAAGATACTTAACATTGACAAAATGACCTCCACCGACCTTGGCAAAAAGAAGATTTCAATAAAGGGCTACGTTAACAATATGGTGGTTTATACTCAGGAATCACCTAACCAGTATAACCTTAACCTTTACACCTTACCTCTTGATGATTCAGGCAACGAAAAGCTCATTGAGCAGAACATTTACACCTTCTGCGCACTTATCGCAGGCAAAATGTTCTATTACGTAGGCAATGCTTCAAACAAGACTCTTATCAGCATAAACAGCGACGGCACAGGCAGAAAGGAATGGCCCCTTTACATTACCGAAGTACTTTTCGAGCAGGGCGGTTGGCTCTACTTTATCCGCAAAGCAGGCTACAACGCAATTTTGTGTAAAGCATTGCTTGACGGAAGCAAATTCAAGGTTATCGCAAAGGATATCGACCGTTTTGTTAAAATCAAAAACGGCTATTTATACTACGTTGACGACGAAGCAAGCCTTGTAAAAGTAAGAATGGACGGCTCCAACTATCAGGTGCTTTGCGAGGACGTTGAAACTGTTCTTTCAGTTAAAGAGGACAAGATTGTTTTCGTTTCAATCGACGGCAGAATTACCAACGATTTCCCCATTCTCACCACAAAAACAGTTAAGTCAATTTATGCCATTGATTTTTCAGGCAGTGGCAAAATCAAGCTTGCCTACGACATTGTAAACGCAAAGGAATACGACGAAAACACCGTTTATTTCGTTGGCAAAGACAATATTACCGCTTCCTTTGAGCCTAAAAACGAGCTTGACGCACTTAACAATAAATCCTTCGACAAGCTTTACAGCCTTGACGTTACCACCAACGAAATTGAACGTATTCTTAACGTTGATATGGAAGAACCCAAAAAGCGTTTCCCATTCTTCAAGCTTTTACTTATCATCGCTATCGTTACGCTTATTCTTGGATTGCTCTTCTCACTTTTCACACCCGGCGGGCTTCCAACGATCTTCTTCATTGTTGCCGGCCTTGCCTTTGTGGGAGCCATTGTAGTTAAAATATTAAAGGTGTAAATTATGTCAGAATGTAACGAAAAAATCAACGAGCTTAAAGACACTTCTGTCATTGCCGAGGAGGAAAAAAAGTTCAATAAAAAATTCTCCTTATTCAAAAAGAAGAAGCGCAAAGACACCCTCCGCCAAAGGCGACGCAACATTAGAGCTTTAATCACCCTTCTTGTTGTTTACGCGGTTCTTTTAGCCATCGTTCTTCTGCAGAACGGAAACCACTTCCACCGCGCCATTGACGTTTCGGCAGGCAATCTTCACACCGTCGGTCTTAATTTTGACGGTACGGTTGTTGCCGTTGGCAAAAACTCTTCTGACCAGTGCGAAGTAAAAATATGGCAGGACGTAAAGGACGTTTCCGCAGGCAACCTTCACACAGTAGCCGTTAAGGACGACGGCACGGTTTTAGCAACGGGCGATAATTCTTCAGGTCAATGTGACGTAGAAAGCTGGAAAGATATCGTTTCCGTTGCGGCAGGCTTAAACCACACGGTTGCACTTAAAAATGACGGCACGGTTTTAGCAACGGGCAAAAACGAAATGGGCGAATGTGACGTTAGCCTCTGGCGCGATATCGTTGCCGTTGCCGCAGGCGAAAACTTCACTATCGGCTTAAAAAGCGACGGCACCGTACTTTCTAACGGTCATAACGGTTACGGTCAATGCGACGTTGAAAACTGGAAAGACGTTATTGCAATTTCGGCAGGTGCAAAGCACACCGTTGCCATAAAAAGTGACGGCACAGTTTTAGCCATAGGCGATAATTCCTTTGGTCAATGCGACCTTTCACAATGGAAAAATATAACTGAAATCTCCGCAGGCGCAGTTAACACCATCGGTCTTAAAGCAGACGGCACCGCCATTTGCGCAGGTGATAACACCTACGGTCAATGCGACGTGGAAGGCTGGGACAGGCTTGTTTCCGTTGCCGCAGGCGATAATTTCACCATCGCCATTAAAAGAGACGGCACAGCCGTTTGTGCAGGCTCCAACCAATCAGGTTGCACCGACGTAGGCGTGTGGCACAAACTTCCAATAAAAAACAAAAAATGATTTTTTCACCCCTTTTCTTACGAGGGGTGAATTTTTTCACAAAAGATGCCTATTAACTTGACAAATGTGAATAAAAAGTGTACAATTAATCTGATTATTTATGGAAAGGTGTTTTTTTATGGAAATATTCAACAAAAGATTACGCACGCTTTTCCTCGTGCTTGTAGACGTTTTAGGTGTTACCGTCGCCTCACTTATTTCTTTGTGGGCTTGCTTTAAAGTAAACGGAGCAATAGATATTAACACCATTATGCCTTTCTACGCATTTGCACTTGTGCTTAACGGTGTAACGGTTATTGCGGTGCTTTCGCTTTTGAAACTTTATAGCGGTGTTTCGTCGTATATCGGCTCGTTGGAAGGTGTAAAATTAGTATTTTCCGCCTTTATAATCACGCTGTTGCACTACGTTGAAATGGAGCTTCTTTTCGGGCTTAAAAACGTTTCAACCGCGGCATATGTGCTTATTTTCGTATTTTTGTTTACGGCAATCATATTTATTCCCCGCTTTTTCTTCAGAGCATTTGCCGCACTTAAATCATACATTCTTAACGCCCGTAACGGTGAGCGTATTCCCGTAATTATAATCGGTGCAGGCGATGCAGGCGTAAGTCTTTTAAAGGAAATTGAACATTCCGACAAGTTAAAATATGCCGTAAAATGCTTTATTGACGACGACGTTTTAAAGCATGGCACCTACATTTCAGGTGTCAGAGTAGCAGGTGGCAGAGAAAAAATCAAGGACGTTGTAAAAAAATATTCCATCAAAGAAATTTACATTGCAATGCCCTCCTGCGGTGGCGAAGTAGTTGAAGAACTGGTTACCCTTTGCAAAAAATTCAACTGCGTTGTAAAGACTCTTCCCGGTATGTATCAGTTGATTAACGGTGAAATTTCCGTTAACCACCTGCGCGAAGTAAGCATTGAAGATCTTCTTTCCCGAAAAGCCATTTCAGTTAATCTTGATAAGGTTATGGACTACGTGCAGGACAAGGTGGTTATGGTAACAGGCGGTGGCGGTTCAATCGGCAGCGAGTTATGCCGACAGATAGCCTCCCATTCCCCACACCAGCTCATCATCGTTGATATTTACGAAAACAACGCATACGATATTCAGCAGGAGCTTTTGAAAAAGTTCCCCAACCTTAACCTTGTAACGTTGATTGCATCTGTCCGCGACGAAATTCGTATGGAGCGCATTTTTGCAACCTACAGACCGCAGATAGTTTATCACGCGGCAGCCCACAAGCACGTGCCGTTAATGGAAGAGTCACCAAACGAAGCCATTAAAAACAACGTTTTCGGCACTTTCAAAACAGCAAAACTTGCCGACAAATACGGTGTAAAACGTTTCGTGCTTATTTCCACCGACAAAGCGGTTAACCCCACCAACGTTATGGGCGCATCAAAGCGAATCTGCGAAATGATTGTGCAGAGTTTTGACAAAAAATCAAAAACCGAGTTCGTTGCTGTGCGTTTCGGTAACGTTTTAGGCTCAAACGGCTCCGTTGTTCCTTTATTCAAAAAGCAGATAGAAGCAGGCGGTCCCGTCTACGTTACCCACCCCGAAATTATCAGATATTTTATGACTATTTCCGAAGCCGTTGCCCTTGTTATTCAGGCAGGCGCATACGCAAAAGGCGGTGAAATCTTCGTTCTTGATATGGGCAGACCCGTTAAAATTCTTGATTTAGCGGAAAATCTTATCCGCCTTTCAGGCTACGAGCCCTACAAGGACATTGAAATTAAGTTTACCGGACTTCGCCCCGGCGAAAAGCTTTACGAGGAAATGCTTATGAGCGAAGAAGGTCTGCAGGAAACTGACAACAAGCTTATACATATCGGCAAACCCATTGAAATGGATACGGAAATTTTCTTTAACCAGCTTGACCGGTTAAAACTTGCCCTTAAAAATGAGCCTACCGATGCACGCAGGCTTATAAGCGAAATTGTACCTACCTACACCGGCAACAGCGAGCTTACCAATATATGAGAAAGTTCTTCAAATACTTTTTCTGGTTTTTGACCGTTGCATTGATGGTTCTGATTTTCTCTTTCTCTGCCGAAAAAGCAGAAGAATCGCAGAAAACAAGCGAGGGTTTAACAAAAAAAGTGCTTATGTGCTTTTCTTCTTTCAGGGAACTGCCCGAAAAAAGTCAGACCGCTATCATTGAAAGCATCCAGTTCATCGTCCGCAAAAGTGCTCATTTTTCCGCCTATGGCGCGCTGGGTTTAAGCCTGTATTCAGCACTTTTATTGACCTTTAGCAAAAAACTTTTGTGGCTTTACGCCTTTCTTGGTTCATTTGTTTATGCCATAAGTGATGAAATTCACCAATTCTTCGTGCCGGGCAGGTCAATGGAATTGCGGGACGTGTTAATTGATTCTTCAGGAGCCCTTGCAGGCATTCTGTTTGTTGCCCTGATAGTAAAGATAGCAACTTCAAAAAAAACGCACATAACCTAAACGTTTAAAAAAGTTCACAAAAAATTACCCTATTTCGTGGTTGTTAGCTATTGACAAAATCACATATGGTATATATAATAATATTAGCTTTTACATGACTGACGGATTTTTGCGCATTAACGCAAGTGGAATGTAAAAGAAAATTGTCGACCGTCTGGGCAAATTACAGTAAAAGCTGTGGTTTGCTCATTTTTATTTTTAAGGAGATTTTGATATGAAGCACGAAAATTGGAAAGGTTTTATTGAAGGCACCTGGCAGGATAATATTGACGTAAGGGATTTTATCCAGAAAAACTATACTCCCTACGTTGGCGACCATAAGTTTTTGGCATCAGCCACCAAGCGCACCGACGATATGATGCAAAAGGTGCAAGAGCTTTTCAACCTTGAAAGACAGTACGGTGGTGTGCTTGATATTGATACCTCAACCGTTGCATCACTTACCAGTTTTTCACCTGGATATATTGATAAGGACAACGAAATTATCGTTGGTTTGCAAACCAACCGTCCCCTTAAGCGTGCCGTTAACCCCTTTGGTGGCATACGTATGGCAAGACAGGCATGCGAAGCCTACGGCTACAAGCTTTCCGAAACGGTTGAAGAGGAATTCCGCTATAAAACCACCCATAACGACGGTGTTTTCCGCGCATATACCGACGAAATGCGTGCCGCAAGAAAGTGCCACGTTATAACAGGTCTGCCCGATGCTTACGGCAGAGGCAGAATCATTGGCGACTATCGCCGCGTTGCCCTTTACGGTGTTGACAGACTTATTGAAGAAAAGAAAAAGGACAAAACCCAGCTTTCAAACAGAGCCTTTGATACAAAAACCATTCGCCTTGACGAAGAACTTTACAAGCAGATTTCATTTTTAGGCAAGTTAAAGGAAATGGCATTATCCTACGGCTATGATATTTCACAGCCTGCAAAAAATTCAAGAGAAGCTATTCAGTGGACGTATTTTGCATATCTTGGCGCAATCAAGGAGCAAAACGGTGCCGCAATGAGCTTGGGCAGAGTTGCCACCTTCTTTGATATTTATATTGAGCGCGACCTTAAAGCAGGCACAATTACCGAAGAAGAAGTTCAGGAATTATTTGATGATTTCGTTATGAAACTTCGTATGGCAAGGCACTTAAGAACTCCCGAATACAACGAGCTTTTCGGTGGCGACCCAATGTGGATAACCGAAGCCGTTGGCGGTATGGGCGAAGATGGCAGAACTCTCGTTACAAAATCGAGCTTCCGTATTTTAAATACACTTTACACCTTGGGCTCATCACCTGAACCTAACCTTACTGTTCTCTGGTCTGTTTCATTGCCCGAAAACTTCAAAAAATTCTGCGCGCAGGTTTCAAAGGATACTGACTCAATTCAGTACGAAAACGATGACGTTATGCGCCCACACTTTGGCGATGATTATGCCATTGCCTGCTGTGTTTCAGCAATGCGCATAGGCAAGCAGATGCAGTTCTTCGGTGCACGTTGCAATCTGGCAAAACTTCTTTTGATTGCCATAAACGGTGGCTATGACGTTTCAAGCGGTATGCACATCGGTCC
>JAZROC010000278.1:0-2789 GCA_045648525.1 Clostridia bacterium | reverse complement strand
GTCATGAAGCCCTTTGATACGCCTGTGGGTGTGCAAAGGAACTCATTGTCGTTGAGCTTAACGGAAATGTTACCGTCGTTAGCTGCAACCATGCCCTGGTTGTAGATTCTCTTGCCGATGTCGCAAATTTGTTTTTTGATTTCGTATTCTGTCATAGTGTTTCTCTCCTTTTTTTGTGATTACACATTTTTTATACATTAATGATATCATAAACACAGAATTTCGTCAATAGAAAATGTTGGTTTTTGTTTGTTTTTTACCAACTTTTTATTGACTTTTTCTGTTTTTAGACCAAATTTGGATATTTTAGCTTCATAATTTCTGCTTTTTTTCTTGCTTTTTCTGCTTTTGGGTCAAAATCACGAAGAAAAGTGCGTAATTCCTCTACCCCTTCGCCCGTTTTGCCTGAAAGATAGAAAATTCTTTTTACGCCTGCAAGATGAAGCCAGTTTGTAACGCGCGGTATATTTGCAGTAGGTTTATCAATGCCCGTTACAATGCCGATAACTTCGCGATTGCACATACCCGTTATGTTTGGTGCGAATAAGCTGTAGGGTTCGTCCGCGCTCATCAGAAGTCCGACAATATCAGACTCATAAACAAAAACTGCAACTGCACCACCCAAGTGCCTTTCCTGAATATATTCACCGGGCGTATCTATCATAAAGTCAGAATTTTTAACGTCCTGCGTTTTATCATAGTGAATATCCTGCCCGCGCAAAGCCTGCGTAAGAGTGGTCTTTCCTGCACCGCTTCTGCCGATAAGAATAATTTTGTTCATGTTTTAGTTATTGGGCAAACCGTAAAATTCAACGTATTTTTAGCATAATCGTTGACAGCAGTAACGGAAGCCTCAACCTGTGAAACCGTACCTACTATAATAAGCGTGCCTGAAAAGCGGTCAACAAAGCCTAATTCTGCGCCTGATGCCTTAGTAGCAAGGTCGGCGGCGATAATTGCCGTTTCAGCAGGACTCATTGTAATTATGCCGATGGCACCTGAATGACCGTCAGCAGGGTCAAGACCCAGTTTAACGTAAATTTCAGGGTCTGGATTTGCAATAATATGGGCAAGAGTTATCTGTTTACCCGGAACGAGCTCCTGAATTATTCTTGTTTTTGTTTCATTTAAACCAATTTCGTTTGCCATAAAAATCTCACTTTCGGGGGTATTTTGCCTTGTCCCCCAATATTTCACATATTATTGTATTATAAAACGCACCGAATGTCAATAGGAAAACAGAAAAAAACAGTATTTTTTTATTAAAAACAAGGAAGATTTTTCCACAAAACCAACAAAACACGAATTTATTTGCTTGTTTTATGCCAAAAAACAAAAAAAAATCTCTCGCAGGAGAGATTTTAATTAAACTATAAAAGACATAATCACGGTTAATATTATCAAAAATCCGAAATTAAACAGCGAAAACATTAAAATATATCGCCACACGCGGTTGGGATAATGCTTGGTGTATTCCCTGAAAGTTATTAAACTTGCAAGAGATGCAATCAACGTGCCTGCACCGCCAATATTAACACCAACCAATAACGGTGTGTAATCGGCGGTAAATTGCGAAAGCAATATTGCCGAGGGTACGTTACTTATTATTTGGCAAGAAACAACGCTGAACAAAAGAGTATTTTTCTGCAGTAAAAAGGACAGTAGATTTTTAACCGCATCAATGCGCGCCATATTGCCTGCAAAGATAAAGAAGAAAACAAAGGTAAATAACAAGGGATAGTCAACTTCTTTTAATGCCCGCCTATCCATAAACAGAAGCACAACGGGAATAATCACAAGTCCTACTATATAAGGTATGCCCCTGAAAACAATTAAAATTGCAAGCGCAAACAATATAAGGTAAATAACCGTGCGCTTTGTTGAAAGCACCGTCTGTTCGCCTCTTATTTTTAACGGCTCCTTTTTAACAAACATACAGCAAACCGTGATAAGCGCAACTGAAATTAAAAAAGGCACAAGCATTATACCCATAAATTCCATCGTTGGAATGTTGAATTTTGAATACAGATATAAATTTTGCGGATTACCAAATGGCGTAAGCATACCGCCTAAATTGGCGGCAATGTTCTGCATTATAAAGGTAAAAGCCAGATACCCCTCCTCCCCCGTTTCCATCAGGACAAGATAGCCTAAAGGCAAAAAGGTAAGAAGTGCCATATCGTTGGCAATGAACATTGAGCCGATAAAGGTGACGTAAACAAGTACCAGTATGCAAGTGCGTGCCGTTTGGAATTTTCTGACAATGGTGTGAGCAAGGTGAAAGAAAAAGCCTATGTTCTTTAATGCGCACACAACTGCAAGAACGCAAAACAAACACGTAAGAGTTTTAAAATCAAAATACCCCAAATATTCCTTATCGGGCGGAATTATAAAGGCAGTAATCAGCGCCGCTAAAAAGGCTATGCACATTACCGCGTTTTTCTTAGCAAATTCCAAAACCTTCGTCATAAAAACTCCCCTTTTCAAACGAAAAGTATTATATCAAATTTACCATAAATCGACAAGCGGTATTTATAAAAAGAAAGGCCCCTGAAAAAATTCTCAGGAGCCCTTCCGTAAGTTATTACTTTTTTAGAATTCATCAGGGGGTAAGAAAATATCTCCACCGCCAAAATCGTTGTCACCGCTACTTTCGGTAAAAACGTCATTTCTGAAAATTGCTTCTATCACAATTTCAGGTTTTTCGTATTTTTTCATTTTCTTCACCTCAAATTACTTTCCCTGATACTTTTAAGTCGGAGGCCAAGCGGTCTTAGGAAGACAAATTG
>JAZROC010000277.1:0-2797 GCA_045648525.1 Clostridia bacterium | reverse complement strand
GAAACGCTATACTGATGAAATGGAGCTTTCTTCTACAGTTGGTGTTGGCACTAAAATCGTTATGAAAGTTTTCATACGGTAGGTGTAAAAAATGAAATTATATGAACATTCGGTTCAGCTTGACAGAAACAAATGTATGGGCTGCACAACATGTTTAAGACATTGTCCTACAGAGGCTATCCGTATTAAAGACGGCCACGCAGTTATCAGAGATGAACGTTGCATTGATTGTGGAGAATGTATCCGCGTTTGTCCGCACAAAGCAAAGAAAGCAGTATGCTCGTCATTAGACGATATGGCACGTTTTAAGTATAAAATTGCGTTGCCTGCGCCTACGCTTTACGGTCAGTTCGATAACCTTGACGACGTTGACTTTGTTCTTAACGGCTTACTGAATCTTGGCTTTGACAAGGTTTATGAAGTTTCAAAGGCGGCGGAACTTGTTTCGGCATATACCAGAATGTATCTGAAAACCGACGGCGTTAAAAAGCCTGCAATCTCTTCGGCTTGTCCTGCGGTTGTCAGACTTATCGGGTTAAGGTTTCCGTCGTTGAACGACCATATAATACATATGCTTCCGCCTATGGAGGTGGCAGCAAAGCTGGCGCGTAAACAGGCTAAAGAGGAAAATCCTCATTTAAAAGATGAAGAAATAGGCGTTTGCTTTATTTCGCCATGTCCTGCAAAAGCAAGTTACGTTAAAAACGGCTTCGCAGGATATGAAAGCAAGGTTGGTGCGGTTATATCAATAAGCGACATTTACTTCCAGCTTATTGGCGAAATGAAATCTGATGATACCGTTGAGGCTCTTTCTGAATCAGGTATGATTGGTATCGGCTGGGCATCATCAGGCGGTGAAGCTACTGCGATTTTTAATGAGTCTTATTTAGCGGCTGACGGTATAGATAACGTTATCCGTGTTTTAGACCAGATAGAAAACGGCAACGTGCCTCCGCTGGAATTTGTCGAGCTTAATGCTTGCATTGGCGGTTGCGTAGGGGGCGTTTTAGCAATACAAAATCCCTTTATTGCAAAGGCACGACTTCAAAGCTTGCGCAGATACCTTCCCGTTTCGCAGAATTTCCTTGATAAAGACAAGGAATATATACCGGATGAATATCTTTTTAATGAGTTGCCTGAATACCGTCCTATTTCGCGACTTTCCTGCTCAATGGCAGAATCAATGCGAATGATGGCAGACATACAGCGGTTTAAGGAAACCCTTCCGGGAATTGATTGCGGTTCCTGCGGGGCGCCTACCTGCCGCGCTTTTGCCGAGGATGTTATTAAAAAAACTGCTTGTCCTGACGATTGCTTAATCAAAAAGGACAGGGAAAAGAGAAACGAAAAATGACGGTTAAAGAGTTAAGTGAGCATCAGGATTTTGACCTTATCACAATGCCACAACCTGACAGAGAAATTAAAAACGTCTATATAGGCGACCTTTTAAGTTGGGTTATGGGCAAAGCACAGGAGGACGATGCATGGATAACGATAATGAACAACGTTAATGTTATTGCCGTTGCATCACTTTCGGATACTGCCTGCGTTATATTAAGCGAGGGTGTTACTCTTGATAACGATATTAAAACCACGGCAGAAAGTAAGGGCATTAACGTGCTTACAACTAAAAAGAGCACTTTTGAGGCGGCAGTTATTCTGTCGGGGCTTATATAATGAATAAGTATTTTTACGATTTGCATATTCATTCCTGCCTGTCCCCTTGCGGTGATGAGGATAACACACCTAATAATATAATAGGTATGGCTATGCTTTCGGGCCTTAATATTGTGGCGCTTACCGACCATAACACCTGTAAAAACTGCCCTGCATTTTTTCAGGCGGCAAAAAAGCAAGGTATTATTCCCGTTGCGGGAATGGAGGTTACAACCGGTGAAGATATTCATGCGGTCTGCCTCTTTGATACTCTTGAGGGTGCTATGGAATTTGACCGTGAAATTGATAAAAAACGAATAAAAATTAAAAACAAGATTGAAGTTTTCGGACACCAGTACATAATGGATGGCGACGATAATATTATCGGTGAGGAAGAATATTTTCTTCCCCTTGCAACCACACTTTCGCTGGAGGATTTACCGGAAATTGTAAAAGACTTTTCGGGCATAAGTTATCCTGCACATATTGACCGCAACTCAAACGGTTTGATTCACGTGCTGGGCACTTTTCCTGAAACACCGTATTTTACCGCTTTTGAATTGCGCGATAAGGAAAACGCCAATGAATATATTAAAAAGTATTCTTTGGAAAATAAGAGGCACGTTATAAGCAGCGATGCTCATTATCTTACCGATATCCGCGATAAAGACGCTTTTATTGAGCTTGATGACGAGCCCTATTCTTCGGCTTTGGTGAGAAAAAATCTTATTTCGTGGCTGAAAGGAGAACTGTGATATGAAGGAGCTTTCACTTAACATTCTTGATATTGCAGAAAATTCCGTAAAAGCAAAAGCCACTCTTACCGAGATTATTCTTACGGAAACTGACCAAACCGTCACTTTGTTAATTAAAGACGACGGCACGGGTATGAGCGAAGAAATCGTAAAAGGCGTAACGGACCCCTTTTACACTACAAGAACCACTCGTAAAGTAGGTTTAGGTTTGCCTCTTTTAAAGATGGCGGCAGAACAAACGGGCGGAAGCATTGAAATTACTCCTTCTCAAGGGGAAAATCACGGAACGAGCGTTAAAGCAATCCTTTACAATAATCATCTTGATTTTACAGCGTTGGGCGACGTAATATCAACTGTCACAACGCTTATTCAGGGGCATCCTGATA
>JAZROC010000276.1:0-2679 GCA_045648525.1 Clostridia bacterium | reverse complement strand
TAAGAAGATATGATTTGCCGCACATACCACGGGCAAGGCGAAGCTCAATAAGATCAACCAATGCAGTTTTTGCTGCAGCATCAGATGCAACGATTGCAGTTGCCGCACTGAAGGTTTCAAGAACGCCCAATGCCTGAACGTTTTCAGGCTGTGCCGTGCCGTAAATTGCGGTAAAAATAGATTCGTGGGGATTACCCAAAACAAAGCTGTCAATAACTCTTTCAGGATTAACAACTTTTGCCGCTTCAACGGAAGCTTTAACGGCACTTAATTCGCCGCTTATAATTACTATGTATTTGCCCGGACAAACGGTTGCGCTTTCAATAACCTCAACTTCGGCAGTTTTAATCATACGGTCAGCACCGGTAATACCTGCCGAAACCGTTGAAAACTCAACCATTCCAATAGCTTTGCTCATTTATTTTACTTCCTTTCAAAGCGTTACTTTTACAAATTTGTCGTTAACGTCAGTAACAAGACAATCATAAGGTGCGTGAACACTTACACCTAATTTATCGTCTGCCACTTTGCCGATTAACTGACCTTTAACTAACTTATCACCTTTTTTAACAACTGCTTCGCAAGGCGCACCGATATGCTGTGAAAGCATTATCTTTAATTGTTTTGGCATAACCTCGTCTTCAGTCAAAGGTGCGTCCTGATTATACTGGGTAAGCCCAAGCCTTGCAGTTAATCTTGAATGTGATACAAGTTTGTGGCTTCTGATAGGGTCAACAGGTGCCATCTGAACTTCAGGCATCTTGACACCGCCCTTACGCATACCGCCCTTGAATACGCTGATAAGCGTTTGGGCATTAAGGTTCTGGAAGCAGGAATACATTTCGCAAAGACCGCAGGCAGAGCAGAAGAAGGTATTGAGATAAGGCTCAATATTGCCTGTTGCGCCTGCAGAAAGAGCATTCATAAATTTAGATGGGTCAATGGGATAACCGAGCATATGACGTGAGCACAACGAGGTGCACATACCGCAATGACAACATGCCGACATTGCTCTGTTAACCGAAACCTGCGTATTAGCCTTTTTCTTCTGCACAACGTAATGTGATGGCGGAAGAACTATATATGCGTTTGATGTTTTTGTAACAATATCATTATCGTTTACAAGTCTGCCCGTCATAGGTCCGCCCGAAACGATTTCATAGTCGTTTATAGTTGTACCACCTGCAAGCTTAATAACCTCAGAAGCCTTCATTCCCAAAGGAACTTTTACGGTTACGGGGTTTTTAACTGCGCCTGTAACGGTACAATATTTATGGGTTACAGGTTTATTTTCGGTAATGGCATAGTATGCATTAAGCATAGTTTCAACGTTATAAACGATGCAACCAACTTCAATGGGAAGTTTGCCTGCGGGCACAACTCTGCCTGTTACCTCATAAATTGTAACAACTTCGTCACCGGAAGGATAAACCGGTGGAAGCAAGCCTATTCTTGCATTTTTATCCTTAAATTGAGGCAAAACGTCCTCTATTGCGGCTATCGCCTTTTTGTAGTTAGGCTTTATGGCAATAATTATATTATCAGCACCAACTGCAACGGCAACCTCATTTAATGCATACAAAATTTCATATGCATATTCAGCCATAACCTGACGGTGAAGTTTTAATAAAGGTTCACATTCAGCGCAGTTAAGGATTATAGTATCAGCCTTTTCATTTAATTTTGCATATGAGGGAAAGCCCGCACCGCCGGCACCGACAACGCCGCAATCTCTCAATATTTTTGAAAGTTCTGTTAATTTCATTTTTAAAAAATCCTAATTAAAGTCCAATAGAATTATCAACAATTCCAACAATAGCGGCATCAACGGGGGCTTCCTGCATTGAACAGCCTATGCGTGCCGCGCTGCCGGTTGCAACAAGTACAGTTTCACCAATACCTGCACCGACATCATCAATAGCAACAATTCTGCCTGATTTTTCCATATTGGAAACAGGCTCAACAATCATAAATTTGCTTCCTAAAAGCTTTTCATTTTTACGTGTGGCAACAACACTGCCAACAACTTTACCTACTATCATTTTAATTCCTTCCAATCATTTCTTTTTTATCCTGCGGTGCCCTTTTAAGACACCGCAGGCAAATAAGAATTACTTAATTGTGGGAAGAATCTTTTCAAGATCGCCGTGAGGACGGGGAATAACGTGTGTAGCTACAACCTCGCCTAAACGTGCTGCTGCTGCGCCGCCTGCTTCTGTTGCTGACTTAACTGCACCAACATCACCGCGAACCATAACGGATACAAGTCCGCTACCGATCTTCTCAGTTCCGATAAGAACTACGTTTGCAGCCTTAACCATAGCATCTGCTGCTTCGATTGCTGCAACAAGACCTCTGGTTTCAACCATACCTAATGCTTCCTGTGCCATAAGTGTTTCCTCCTTAATAAATTTTGAATTTTTTTAAACCTTTCGGTTTTATTTACTTAATTGTGGGAAGAATTTTTTCAACATCGCCATGAGGACGAGGAATAACGTGTGTTGCAACAACTTCGCCTAACCGTGCTGCTGCTGCGCCGCCTGCTTCTGTAGCAGCCTTAACTGCGCCAACGTCACCACGAACCATAACTGATACAAGTCCGCTACCGATTTTCTCTGTTCCGATAAGAACAACGTTTGCAGCCTTAACCATAGCATCTGCTGCTTCGATAGCTGCAAC
>JAZROC010000275.1:0-2705 GCA_045648525.1 Clostridia bacterium | reverse complement strand
CTGCACGCTACCGTCGTCATTATAAAGCAGATTTCCGTTTTCACCGCACTTGATTGTGGGACAAATCCACCCGCCTTCATCGTGCTCATTCCAAGCGTAAGTGAGCACCATATTTGCCTTTGTATTGTTGGGATTCTGTTTAACGTAATTAAGTGAGTAATTTAACAAGTCTCCGATTTCTTCAGGAGCTGCATCCAAAGTGAAGCTGTTACCGTAGGGCCATTTGCTTTGGTCCGGTGAAGTGGGATCACCGCCAACCCAAGTAACAGGATTTTTAATACGGGGACGCACGTCGTAGCCGGTTACAACGCAAGGAATAAGACTGTATGAGCAAGCGCCTGAAACAGAACCTAAGTTATCAATTCTTTCCTTAACTTTACCGACAAACTCAGAATATTCCATTCCACCCCTTTTATTAGGATTCTGTGCATACCAGGAAAATGCTTCTGCACCGTCTTTAATTTTTGAATTCTGAAGGATAACCTTAGTATCGTTACCTACCATACCAACAAGATAAAGAGCTTCTGTTACGCCTGCTTTTGCGGCAGCTTTGCGAAGCTGATCAATCATTTCCTGAGTCCACTTACTATCATATTGATATAAGAACACAACGGGACGATTATCAATTCTAACGTAACATTCATCCTTCATTGCGTCGTAAAGCTCGTTCATAGTTGCACTGGAACGAATAGTTTCAAGAATACCGCACATTAAAACGTCATTCTTCTTTTCGCTCTGTAAATGAATTTTACGGGGATCACTCATTGGGTCAGAAGTTTCATACCACAAATACGCAAAATAATCAAGACCTGCTTCTTTTGCATAATCTATTTCCTTATTGATAATTTCCATTGAATAACCGGGGAAAGTTATATTTCCATCAGCATCAAGACTTGAAAAGAACGGCGCGTGCCAACGGAATTCCTTAGGAGAAAGCGCCTTTGCTACCTGCTGTGAAACGTTACTCTTTGTGCTGTCAGTTTCAAAGAAGGCATCCCAACGGATTGCACCGATTAACGTATTTTCCTGCCTTGTAACAGCGTTGATTTCAGGAAGTGTAATCTTTTCTTCTTCAGGTTCCTCAAGGTCTTCCATATCCGGTTCTTCATAGCCGATATAAACGTTATCAATATACACAGCTATATCTTCTTTTAATTTGGGAAGGCCATCAAAACAAAGCGTCCAATCACCTTTTGTTTTTTCAACGTCTTCATCAGTAATTTCTAAGGTAAACAGACCTCTGACCCATTTAGAATCACCCTTAAATGAGCCGATGCTTGCATATTCTTGATCATTTTCCGCTAAAAAATCAAGGTTTTCTCTTTTATCACGGATTTGTACGGGAAAACTAAAATAACAGTCTGCATAAACGTCCATAGAAATATAGACCGTGTTTGCTTCTTTTAAAAGCGGTTTTAAGTTTATTGACAAACTCTGCCACGTGTTATTTTTTTCGGTGAAAGCTTCAGTATCAACCTGATACTTCATTACTTTGCCTTCGCCTTTAGGATTATCAACAACTTCTATTGTACCTGCACTAAACACCTTCCATAAAGAAATTTCACCGCTTTCAAAATTTGAATCGGATTCGGGCAAAAGGTTGCCTTCAATTTCTTCTGCAAATACGTTAAGGTTGATTACGCTTAACAACATAATCATTGCAAGAATTAATGATATAAGTTTTTTCATACATTTTCTCCTTCTATTTTTTTATAATTATAAATGACTCCACTCAATTTTTTCAAGAAAAAATTTTAACGGTTTATAGCACTATTTTAACATAATTATTTTTTCACCGTCAAAAGCCATAACACCTAATCCGTAGCCGATGGTGTTTCCCTTTAAAAGATACTCTTTTATTTTTTTCTGCATTGAGTTGTTTTCGGGGTAATCTTCAACGGGCACGTCCTCTTTTTGCATAAATACGCGCCACGCATCAGGAAAAGTACCGCGCTTATCTGTATGGAAAACTCTATAATTTCTCTTAAACTTTATTATGTTTGAGGTTTCATCTAAAATTTCTTCTAAAGCAGGCTCCAAAAGCCACGAATGACAATACATATATAAGACACCGTCTTTTTGGTATTCTTTATAAAAATCATACGCTTGCTTATAAGCATCAAGACAATCCTCTTGTAAAAGTTTGCCCGACGAGGG
Source organism: Clostridia bacterium (assembly GCA_045648525.1). GTDB lineage: Bacteria > Bacillota > Clostridia > Christensenellales > QALW01 > UMGS1322. The sequence goes on along the minus strand of JAZROC010000275.1, from coordinate 548 downwards.
AATATGTACGTTTATAATTTTATCTCCCGTTTTTATATGTATATCTTCATCGTCATACTCAAACCACGAATCCATCGTTTCAAACTGAAGTCTGCCTAAAGCGAAGCGTGTAATATCAAAAAAGCGAGGATACCACGAAGCAGACATAGTGCCCCATATGCCGTGAAGATTATAACATTCATTAAGTTTGTACTTTAAATCGCACATTGAGTCGTAATATATTTTTGAAGAAAGACCTTTTTCTATATAACGTTTTTCAAGAGTTTCTGAAAGAAGAACAAAGAAAAGGAATTTTACGGTAAACTGATGTATTCCCGTTTTTTCCGAAACTTCGTTCATAACGTTAAGTGTTTCAGCAAAATCAATGGTATTTTCTTCATATAATTTTATCTGTTGAAAAAATTCAGGCTGTGTAATCTGATTATAGGCAGAAATCAAAGTTTCTCTTGCGCCTTGCGGATAATCAAATTTTTCAAAAAAACTATTTAAGTATTCCATTTTTATATTCACCTATCGCTTTTTTAATGGCGTCAAGATGACTTCTGTCC
>JAZROC010000274.1:0-1581 GCA_045648525.1 Clostridia bacterium | reverse complement strand
ATCAGATCTCCCTTTCCGTTCCCGTCAGCTTCAGGAATATGTCTTCTAAAGTAACGTCAACGTATTTTATCATTAAAATAGGCATATTTGCCTTTGCCATCGCATTGAACATAGGTCTTCTGATATCAATGCCTTTTTCGGTTTCAACCAAAATATCAACGGTATCCTTTTCTCTTACGCCTAAACCTTCAACGTAGTGAACACCCGGAAGTGAACGGATAAGCTTGGTTGAAGCAGATTCACTGCCTGCAATGCGCACCACCATATTGGCACTTTCCTGAATACCGTCCTGCAGGTTTGAAAGCGTATCCTGCGCAACGATTTTGCCTTCGTTTATAATAACAACCTGCTCACAAACGTCGGCAACTTCAGGAAGAATATGCGATGAAAGGATAATGGTATGTTTTTTGCCCAATGCTTTTATCATTCTTCTGATTTCAATTATCTGTTTGGGGTCAAGACCAACGGTAGGTTCGTCAAGAATAAGCACTTCAGGATTGCCGACAAGTGCCTGAGCCATACCAACACGTTGCTGATAACCCTTTGAAAGATTGCCGATGCGCCTTTTCATAACGTCAGTAAGTTTGACAAGCTGTGCAATTTCATCAATATGTCCCGAAACGGCACTTGCCTTAACGTCCTTTATGGCGCAGACGAATTTAAGATATTCATCAACAGTCATTTCCTGATAAATAGGCGGTTTTTCAGGAAGATAACCTATGCATTTTTTAACCTCACGGGGATTTTTAAGAATATCGTAACCGTTTATTCTTGCGGTGCCGCTTGTTGCGGAAATGTAGCCGGTAATAATATTCATTGTGGTACTTTTGCCTGCACCGTTTCTGCCTAAAAAGCCAACTATCGAGCCTTTTTTAACCTTAAAGCTGATATTGTCAACTGCAAGCTTATCACCATAACGTTTGGTGAGATTTTCAATTTCTATCATATAGGTCCTCCCTTTTATTCTTCTTCGCGATATGAACGGCTTAAGAACTGTGTAAGTTCAGGCTTCCAGGTAAGTTCAACGGTACCTGTTGAGCCGTTACGCTGTTTTGCGATAATTATTTCAGCAAGATTTTTGTCAACGTTTTCGTCTTCATCCTGATAATAACCGGGTCTGTGTACAAGCATAACAAGGTCAGCATCCTGTTCGATTGCACCTGATTCACGAAGGTCAGAAAGCATAGGTGTGTGTCCCTTTCTGCCTGACGTAACACCACGGTTAAGCTGTGAAAGAACGATTATCGGAACGTTTAGAGTACGTGCAAGACCTTTTAACTGACGGGAAAGAAGCGAAACTTCCTGCTGACGACTTTCCTTGTTTTCAGTTGCCATAAGTGAAATATAGTCGATAACAACTAATGAAAGGTCTTTTATTCTTCTGCATTTACTTCTTATTTCGGTAACGCCTATCTGGGTGGTATCATCAATATAAAGCTTTGAATTATTTAAAAGTTCAGTTGCGTCATAAATACGTTCCCAGTCCTCATCCTCAAGTTTACCGCTTCGGATTTTGTTACCGTCAACGCCTGCAGCAGTGCCCACAAGACGCATAAGCAAATCGTTACGGCTCATTTCAAG
>JAZROC010000273.1:0-2419 GCA_045648525.1 Clostridia bacterium | reverse complement strand
ATACTATTGAAGCACTTATGCATGACGGTAAGGCTTTGCAGAGCGGAACTTCTCACTATTTTGGTGATGGTTTTGCAAAAGCATTTGATATCACATATACAGACAGTAACAATAATATTGTTAATCCTTTCCAAACTTCTTGGGGTACTACAACCCGTCTTATCGGTGCGGTTATTATGACACACGGTGATGATAGCGGTTTGGTTCTTCCACCTGCTATTGCTCCTATTCAGGCGGTACTTATTCCTATTGCTACTCATAAAGAGGGTGTGCTTGATAAATCACGTGAAGTTTGTGAAACCCTTAAAAAAGTTTGCCGTGTTAAGCTTGATGACAGTGAACAGTCACCCGGTTGGAAGTTTGCTGAATATGAAATGAAGGGTGTTCCGCTTCGTTTGGAACTTGGTCCTCGCGATATTGAGAACAATTGCTGCGTTATTGCTCGTCGTGATAATGGTGAAAAGGTTACCGTTTCACTTGATGAACTCGAAACCAAGATTCCTGAACTTTTGAAGGCTGTACAGGACGGTCTTTATAATAAAGCATTGGCTCACCGTTCAGAAGCTACATTCGATGCACACGATCTTGATGAAATGATTGACATTGCCAAAAATAAGGATGGCTTTATTCGTGCGATGTGGTGTGGTGACCGTGAATGTGAAGACAAGTTAAAAGAACTTACAGGCGTAACCTCACGTTGTATTCCTTTCGAGCAGGAAGAAATCAGCGATAAGTGTGTATGCTGCGGCAAACCCGCAAAGCATATGCTTTATTGGGGCAAGGCGTATTAATAAAACTAAAAGCCAACCTTTCGGGGTTGGTTTTTGTTTTTTAAGAATAAATAATAAATTTTGTGTCGGCTTTGCCGACGGATATATATACGTGCAGCAGGCACACGTTTTTATTCTTTTTTATTTTTTAAAATTTTTGCTTGACTTATGGGAAATTTTGTATTATAATCATTTATTACCAATGAAGATGGGGGAATATGTCCCGTTGTGAAGAAAATGATATTTTTTCATAAAAATAACGCAGGGCATAAATTCCACAAGATGTACCATTTTAAAGGCATTTGCGGCACTAAATGTAGCCGTAAAATATATGGAGGAGTGATTACAAACCTATGAATTCAACTTCAATGGTTAAACCCACTAAACTGGGCAAAAACGAAAGAATGACTTTTTCAAAAATTAATGAAGTCATTGATATGCCTAACCTTATCGAAATCCAGAAGGATTCGTATAAGTGGTTCGTTGAAGAAGGTCTTAAGGAAGTTTTCAGGGATATGTCTGCTATTACTGACTACAGCGGCAACCTTGAACTGAGCTTTGTTGATTACCGTCTTGACGAAAAACCGAAGTATGATGTAACCGAATGTAAGGTAAGAGATGCAACATACGCAGCACCCTTGCGCGTTACTGCACGTCTTATCAACCACGAAACCGGTGAAACCAAGAAAAGCGAAGTTTCAATGGGCGATTTCCCGATTATGACAGAATCGGGCACCTTTGTTATCAATGGTGCAGAACGTGCTATTGTTTCTCAGCTTGTTCGTTCACCCGGTGCTTATTACGATGTAAAAATTGAAGAAAGAACCGGTAAGAAATTATATTCCTCCACGATCATTCCTAATCGCGGTGCTTGGCTTGAATATGAAACTGCTATAAACGACGTTCTTTATGTTCGTATTGATAAAAACCGTAAGCTTCCGCTCACAACCTTTATCCGTTCTTTAGGCGTTGCCACCAACGACCAAATTAGAGAACTTTTTGGTGATGACGAGCGTTTGGCTGCTACTTTGGACGTTGACGATACAAAGTCAGTTGAAGAAGCTCTTATCGAAGTTTACAAAAAGCTTCGCCCAAGCGAACCTGTAACAGTTGAAGGCGCTCAAACTTATATTGAGCAATTGTTCTTCGACCCCCACCGTTACGATATTTCGCGTGTTGGTAGATATAAATACAATAAAAAGTTGAGCATTGGTGCCCGTATTGTAGGCACTGTTTTGGCGCGCCCTGTTATCGATCCTTTGACAGGCGAAATTTTGGCTGATAGTGAAACTACAGTTACCAAAGAATTGGCTGCTCTCATTGAAACCAAGGGTGTTAATAATGTATACGTTAACGTTATGGATTATGAAGGTAACGTTTCGGAAGTTAAGGTATTGTCTTCAGGCATGGTAAACCTTGGCGATTTTGCTGACTTTACCGCTGAAGAATTGGCTGAACTTGACGAACTCGGCATCAACGAACAAGTTTCTTTGAACGTGCTTTCTGCTTTGCTCCAAAAGTGCGAAACTAAGGAAGAACTCAGAGAAGCAATCTTGGAAAATGCTGACGACCTTATTCCAAAGAGCATTTGTCTCGACGATATTTTCGCTTCAATCAGCTATTTCTTAGGCTTGCCACACAATGTTGGT
>JAZROC010000272.1:0-5086 GCA_045648525.1 Clostridia bacterium | reverse complement strand
CAATTTTATGCTTGTTGCAAGTATGAATCCCTGCCCCTGCGGCAATTATGGCTCAAAAATAAACCGTTGCACTTGTACACCGGGTGCAATACAAAAGTATCTTTCAAAAATTTCAGGACCGCTTCTTGACAGAATTGATTTGCAGGTTGAGGTTGATTCCGTTTCCTATGAAGAACTTTCAGGCGAAGAGCTTGCAGAAAGCTCCGAAAACATTCGCAAGCGCGTGCAAAAAGCAAGGGAAATTCAGGAAAAACGCTTTGAAGGTACGGGCATACATTGTAATGCACAAATGACTTCGGAAATGATAAATAAATTCTGCCCCCTTGATGAAAACTGTCAGAATATTCTTTCCCGCGCGTTTAAAAATCTTAATATGTCGGCACGTGGCTATAACCGAATTTTAAAGGTTGCTCGCACCGTTGCGGATTTAAAGGAATCCGAAAACATAACGCCTAAACATCTTGCTCTTGCAATAAGCTTCAGAAATCTTGACAGAAAATATTGGGAACATTAAGCAACTTTTACATATAAAAAGGCAAAAAACATCATTGTAATTTTTTGCAAAGCGCCATATAATGTTGTGATGACAAAGGAGGAATTTTTTGTGAAAAGAGATTTTAAAACACTGTGTAACGAAATAAGAAAAAACTTTCTTAAAGCGCCTTTTTATGATGAATTCGACGTTTTTTCCGATGTGGCAATATGCAAACTTATAGAAAATACAGAGATTGACGAGGCAAACAAATTTATTAAAAATACAGCATTGTATATGGACAGACCTCATCCGCACGGCAGGGACGTTCGCGGTGAAAATGATTTTGCCGCAATGCGCCTTTGTATCGCAATTTACGAGGTTTATGACAAAATAAACGATGAAAACAAGGCATTGATCAAAAAATTCTTTTTAGAACGCGATTTCACAAGTATGTACGGTAGCGAAAATCACGTTTTTATGATGCGCGTTGCCCGTTATCTTGCGGCACAGTTTTATAAGGAAGATTTCAAGCAGTTCGGTCTTACTTACGAAGAGGTTCTTCAAACCGATAAAAAGTATATTCTTGATTTTATAAAATTCCGCGGAAAATACGGCATTGGTGAATTTACGTCGGCATATTTAAACGTTGATACTTATATGTGCGCGACTCTCGCCAACTACGCAGAAGATGAAGAAGTTAAGAATATGGCACAAATGGGACTTGATTTGCTTTTAATAGAGGCACTTCACAACCTTGATAAAAACGGCTATATTGCAGGCGGTGTAGGCAGAACGTATAATTACAATACTGTAGGAAAACATTCTACCGAAATTATTAAAAGAATGTTTGTTGATGGCGAAAGACTTGCAGACCATCACGCCGCGCAAACACCTTTTTACTTTGATGAGTTTATAATTGATGCATACCTTAATCGCAAATATCCCGACGAGGTTTTTGAAGAAAAGCATCTTCATTCAATGTATGCCTGGCGCACAGATATTCCTGATTGGGCGCATATTGATAAATTGCACAAGGCAGGAAGCATCTCAAAATATACTTATTTATCTGATGATTACGGTATCGGTGCCATTTGTAATCAGGACGATTACCCCGTTGATGAAACTGAAGATTACGTTTATGCCCATCATCAGCAGGTGGAGTGGTCGTTGCTTCTTCCCGATGAAAATGCGGGCGATTCAACAAAACTTTATACCTCACACCCAGGTTTAACTGACCAGCACCGTCATTGGACGGGCGATCTTGACTGTTGTTGCTCAAAAGCGTACGCAAACAAAAATACTCTCCTTACAATATACGATATTGAAAAGCCTGATAAGCTTGAATATACACATATGTTCCTTGAAATTGGCAAATATGACCAGATTGAAAAGGACGGAAACAACCTGTTCTTGAGGAAGAAAAACGTGAACGTGTTCGTACACGTTGCTAATTCTTATACTTTAAACGTTAAAGAAAACGAGCTTATTTCCCAAGGCAGAAAGAATGCCTACGTTTTCCGCGTTGAAGTAGGTACTGATTTTAATGAATTCATTGAAAAATACAAGAATATGCCCATAATTTTTGATGAAAACGCTATGAGAATTGAATTTGACGGCTTGTTTCTTGATAAAAATGGCAACGGAAAAATTGATTCTCCCGAAAACTATCCTTACGGCTACGTTTATCGCTCAAATATGGTAACGGCAAAGTGGGGCGAAGGCACCGTGTACGTACACAATGGCGATAAAACCCTTGTTTTAGATTTTAATGAAAACAGGAAGTATATAAAATGATTTCAATAGTTTTAGTTGGTGTTGGCGGTTACGGTGGTCTTATTGCAGGGGAAGTTCTTGAAAATGCAAAAAAGCATAATGCTTTTGTTGCAGGTGTTGTTGAGCCCTTTTTAGAAAACAGTCAGGTAAAAGATACAATAAAAGAGCAAAACATAAAGGTTTATGACGATTTAGCCGCTTTTTATAAAGAAAATAAGGCGGATATTGCCATAATTTCAACACCTATTCATTTGCATAAAGACCAATGCATTACTGCAATGGAAAACGGAAGCGACGTTTTATGCGAAAAACCTATTGCACCAACGCTTCAGGATGCATACGAAATGAAAAAATGCGCTGAAATAACAGGCAAAAATCTGCATATCGGTTTTCAACTTTCGCACTCGCCTGCAATTTTAAAATTAAAGGAAGATATACTGAACAATAAGTTCGGAAAACTTCTGGGTGCATATGCGACTATCTGTTGGCCAAGAAACAGTGTGTATTTTGCTCGTCCCTGGGCGGCAAAGGCAAAAATTAATGAAAATTGGGTTTTAGACAGTATTGCAATGAATGCTTGCGCCCACTATCTGCATAATATGTTTTTTCTTTCAGGCGAAAGTTTGGAAACTTCGGCTCAACCTGAAAGAATTGGTGCAAGTCTTTTCAGGGCAAACAGTATTGAAACCTACGATACTGCGTTAATCGAAGTAAAAATAAAAGATAACGTTTCTTTAAAATTTACTGCAAGTCATGCAACTGAAGAAAATATCAATCCCCTTAACCTTTTGCATTTTGAAAAAGCAAAAATTTACATTTCTGAAGATGATGGAGATAATTCCGTTTATGCTCAATACAATGACGGCACAAAAGAGGAATACGGTGCAACTTACAAGGACAGGTTTAAAAAAATATGGTATGCTCTTGATGTTTTTGAGGGTAAAAAGGCACCTGTCTGCACAGTTGATACGGCACTTCCCCATCTTAAATGTATAAATGCCTTAAGCCAGTATTTTGAAGTTAAGAATTTTGAAAAAGTAAGCATAAAAAATGACGTAAAATGTGTTGAAGGTCTTGATAAAATGCTTATAAACGCATTTAAAAACAACGTTATGCCGGAAATATTTAACAGCGAATTTATTGATATAAAAAACTACAATTCATTTGAGGGGTTAAGATGAAAATAGCAATTATAGGTGCATCAGGTCATTGGGCATATGCACTTAATGAACTTAAAAATCATACCGTTACGGGCATATGCGCAGGTTTTTCAGGCGAGGATATGTCAGGTGTTTCAAAAACTCTTACTGATAACGGCATAATCCATAAAATTTACAATAATTTTGATGAAATTTTAGAAAATGAGCCTGAAATCGCAATTATAAACACTCGTTTTGACTTGAATGCCGCCTACACGAAAAAATGTCTTGAAAAAGATATATACGTTTTTTCTGAAAAACCTCTTGCCCTTACTTTTGATGAATTGGAAGAGATTAAAAAGGTCAAAACAAAGGCTTTTGTTTCTTGTATGTTTGGCATTTCCTATGAAGGTTGGTGTAAAACGATTAAAGAAGCCGTTAAAAACATCGGTACCGTGCGTATGATAAACGGCAGAAAGTCTTATAAAATAGGAATTCGTCCTGATTTTTATAAAAGCAAAGAAACATTCGGCGGTATAGTGCCTTGGGTGGGCATTCACGCAATTCATTGGATGCATTTTGTAACGGGTCTTAAGTTTAAAGAGTGTAATTCAACAACTTCTGACCTTGAAAATTTCAATAATGGCGACCTTGAAACCTGCGCGGCTGTTACTTTTTTAATGGAAAACGGTGCAATCGGCATAATAACCTGCGATTACTACCGTCCACAAAGTGCTTCAACGTGGGATGATGACCGTCTCCGCGTTGTTGGTACAAAAGGCATTGTTGAATATGAAAAAGGCAGGGTATTCTTAATTGATGAAAAAGGCGAAAAAGAATTGCCTTTATTAAACACCGATGACGTTTTCAAGCTTTTTGTTGACAGAATAAATGACGGCGTTTCAGGTGTTTCAATGGAAGAAAGTATTTACGTTACCGAAATTGCTTTAAAATGTAAATAAAAATGCTATTTTGCAGAAGAGATATTGACAAACACAGCCTGAAGAAAAGATATCATAATTTTGATAAAATCGGTTGTACGTTTGTGGGAATTAATATGAAAATAAAATTCTTAAATGCTGAAAATCTTTTTGACGGCAAAATTGATGGGATTGAATAACTTGAATCACCGCGCTTGCTTATTGTTTATAATACGGAAGTTTTATTAACATTAATTTTGCCTACCTTGCATCAGCTAACATAATATAACTAAAAACCCCTGCAACGCAGGGGTTTTCTGTTTATGGTTTATCGTAAGTACATTCGCTTGTTACGGTGTTAACGTAAACAGTATCTATAATTGAATAATTATTTATTTCGCCATTTTCGTTATGTACCGACCATTTAAGGTCAAAACGATAATATTTTATATCGTTCGAAGTAACAAAATCATCTTCAAAACCTGAAATGACGTAGGTTTTTCCGTCTTCACCAACTTCTGTATCGGCTGAAAGCTCCCAATATTTTTTTGCAACTTCTTTAGCCTGCTGGAAGGTAAGGATATTTGGGTCTGTTTCGGGAGTTGCTTCCGGTGTTGCCACAGGTGGAATTTCTGTGTTTCCGCAACCGGCAAGCATTGTAAGTAACATAGCAACAGTTAAAAGGACAAGTAAAAGTTTTTTCATATCAAAACCTCCCTTATATAATCTATAAATATAATATCATACTTATTTCAAGATTGCAAATTTTTTTCGTGGCA
>JAZROC010000271.1:0-2110 GCA_045648525.1 Clostridia bacterium | reverse complement strand
CGGCAACGGTATTAATATACGTTAAGGGCAAAGGTATAGTCCTTCGTGAGCCCAGCGTTGTTGCCGTTGATACCGAAACCGGCAAGGTGCAGGGGGTAGGCTTTGAAGCACAACGTATGCTTGGCAGGGCACCCGAAAGCATTTCCGTTGTAAGACCGTTAAAAGACGGTGTTATTTCTGATTGCGATATTACCCAAAAAATGCTTGAAATGTTTATGAAAAAGGCACTTCCGCGCAAAGGCTTGTTCCGTCCAAGAATTATTATGTGCGTGCCTTCAGGGGTAACCGACGTTGAGCAACGCTCTGTTTTAGGTGCAGCGCAAAGGCTCGGTGCAAAATGCTCGTATATTATGGAGGAACCCCGCGCAGCCGCAATCGGTGCGAATATTGATATCAATAAGCCCCACGGTGCATTGATTGTTGATATTGGCGGCGGCACAACTGATATTGCACTTATTTCGCTTGGTGCAAGCGTTATAAGCACGTCAATAAAGGTTGCAGGCAATAAAATGGATGACGATATAGTAAAATATATGCGCAAAAAGCATAATTTGCTTATAGGTGAGCGCACGGCAGAAATGCTTAAAATGAATATCGGCACCGCGTGGCCAAGAAGTGAGCCGTTAACAAGCGAAGTTATGGGCAGAAACCTTTTAACAGGTCTTCCCAAAAGCATTGAAGTTTCTTCAACTGAAATTCAGGAAGCCCTTCAGGATTCCTTTGACGTTATTTTAGCTGAAATACATAAGGTTCTTGATGAAGCACCGCCCGAGCTTGCCGCAGATATTATCGAAAGCGGAATCGTGTTAACCGGTGGTGGCGCGCTGATGCTTGGCCTTGATAAATTAATTGCATCAACCTTTGGCGTAAACTGTTACGTGGCTGATGATGCCGTTTCCTGCGTGGCAATCGGTGCAGGCAAATGCCTTGATAATCTTGATTATCTTAAGGATGACGACGAATTATAAAAAATAAACTATCTTGCTAAAGTTTAGTAAGATAGTTTTTTTTTATTCAGGTAACTGATAACGTTTGCTTCTGTATTCACCGGGTGTCATTCCCGTTTCTTTTTTAAATTGAAAATTAAAATATGCCTGAGAAGAAAAACCGCAGTTTTCGCTTATCTCAAAAAAGTTTAAATCGCTTGTAAGAAGCATACGCTTGGCATTTTTAAGTCGCACTTTAAGTAAAAATTCCCTTGGTGTTATACAGTAACATTCCTTGAATTTTTTATGAAAATAGGTGGGGCTCAAATTTATTTCTTTCGCAATCTGATCAAGATCAAGATTTTTATGGAAATTATTTTCAATAAATTCCTTTGATTTTTCAATTAAAGGTGCTCTTTCTTCGCGGGTATTAAAAAGCACAGTTTTTAAAAGGTTAAGAATTTCCGCTTCAAGCTCAAGTCGGCAATTTACGTCAGGCGAATTATAAAGTTCAATAATCTTTAAAAATTGCTCTGCTAAATAACTTTCCTGATAAGATGCGGTTGTATCAAAATCCTTAAGCAGATTTTTAATATTCTCGTCAGGCATAAAATGAATATAAAAGCAGGAAAAACTTCCAATAGTGTATCTGTTTGTTTGGGGTGTAATAAAAAGGGTAAGACCTTTTTTATGTTCAACTTTTTTGTCGTTAAGAACTGCTGTGCCCGTTGCGGAAAGAAAAAACTCAAGCTCATAATACTTGGTGGTGCGCAGGGGCGTTTCTTTCATATCCTGATACCGTTCGCGACTGTCAAAAATACCTGTTGCAAGAATATCCAGCATATTATCACCTCAAGATTTCTAAAATGCTATATCTGATTATACCGCACTTTTTGTCTGTTGGCAAGATAAAAAATTAAAAACGCCTTCTTTTTGGGAAGGCGTTAATTTTTTTAACCTCTTAAGCTTGCGCCGAAGCGGTATTCAAGTGAACGAACGATTTTGTCAAAGGCTTTCTGTGCTTCTTCTGCTTTTAACGTGCGTTCAGGGTTAAGCATTGTAATGGAGAATGCAACGCTCATCTTGTTTTCACCTAAAGCATCGCTCTTATAAATATCGAAAAGCTTAACTTCTTTAACAAGCTGACCGCCTGCGGATTTAATTGCATCAAGCATAGGTCCGAT
>JAZROC010000270.1:0-4822 GCA_045648525.1 Clostridia bacterium | reverse complement strand
ATTCCTATGATGCTTTGCAGCTTGTCTTAAAAAATCCGTTAGGTATGGGATATTTAGGATATAATTACGTGCAGGGAACTGTTCAGACAGGCGTTTACAAGGTAATGTATGTACATAACGATATTTTGCAAATATTCCTCGATGCAGGCTGGATAGCAGGTATCCTTTTTGTTTGGGCAACAATAAAGAATATAATAAAAAGCGAAAACAGAATTTATATCAGTGCTATTGCACTTCATGCATTGCTGGATTTCAGTATGCAATTCATCTTTGTTTCAATGCTTTTTATTTTCTTTTTTAATCTTGAAGAGGGCAAGGAAAAAACGTTCGCCCTTGGCTATAAAGTTAGTTGCGGTGTAGGTGCAACCATTGCTTTTGCCTGCTTGTATATGGGCTTATCCCTTGTTTTGCCGTACGTTGGCAAGACAGGGTTAGCATATAAAATGTACCCTTATAATACTCAGTTGTCAGTCAATATTATGCTTGCGCAGAATAATCTTGAAAGCGCAAACAAAATTGCTCAACAAATTATTAAGTATAATCAGCATGAGCAAAATTCCTACGAAATTGCTGCAAGATATTCCTCATCAAAGGGCGATATTTCGGGCTTAATTTCCTATAAACGCAAGAGTATTCAGCTTAATAAACACAACTTTACGGCCGATATGGAATACTGTGAAACTTTAATGAATTGTATGGTAAAATATAAAGATAAAGGCGATACAAAAAGCTATAACATATGCCAAAAGGAACTGTACTCTGTCGTTAAACGCATAAAAACAAGCAAGGAACGGTTAAGTAAATTAGGTTCAATGATTAACGAACAACCTGCAACCTACGTACCAAGCGGAGCAATGAAATACGCAGGTTATCAGGAATAATATAAAAGACGGAAGATTTTTCTTCCGTCTAAGATTTTTCTTCCGTCTTTTCATTATATTATCATTTCAACAATATCGGTTATTTCGTCACCCATAACTGCAAGAGCAAAGGGTCTTCCTGCCGAAAGTCTTGCTTCAATAAAGATATCCTCGCTGTTAAACACTTCAACGTCACCGTTTGAATGAAGTGCCAGCAAGTTTACAGGTTCTTTAACGTAAAGCGCGCCTGCGACCTTTGTGCCGTTTGAACCATTCTTCTTCCAGTCAAAAGTTTTAAGACCTTTTCTTGCACGAAGTCCTAATTCATAGTCAACTGCAAGTGAGCGTTTCGCATAGCCTTTGTCACTCATAACAACAATTTCGCCTTCGTCGGTTATCTGTTGTGCAAATACTACGAAATCATTATCGTCCATAGTAATACCCTTAACGCCTGCAGTAACTCTGCCCGTAACAGTTAATTCAGAAGCGTCCATATTAAGACTCATACCGCTTGAAGTAATATACAATACACTTGCTTCTTCTTTTTGCATTTCAACGTTAACCAGCATATCGTCATTTTTAAGGGTAATAGAGTTAAATTTATTCTTCTTAACGGCATATTCTTCCATATCAGAAACTTTTATCATACCGTTTTTAGTCATAAATACAACGTTTCCTTTGGGCAGAACGTTTTTGTAGGGGATAGCGAGAAGCATTTTTTCGTTATCCTCAAGACCTGCACAAAGTCTGCCTAAAGCACAACCCTTATCGCGCCACTTGTAATCGGGAATATCCTCAACCTTAACGTTGTAGCAGTAACCCAGATTACTGAATAACAACAGCGACATATCGGTCTGTGCCTGACTTACCCATAAAAGTGCTTCTTCAGTGCTTTCGGGTGCATCTTTATTTGAAAGATTGTAGTTTTTAACCGAAGCACGCTTAATGAATCCGCCCTTGGTTATACCGATAACAACGTCCTCAACGGTTTTAAAGGTTTCTTTTGTAACTGTTTCTTCGCTATGACCATAAATAATAGCAGTTCTTCTTGCATCTTTGTACTTGCGTTTAATATCAAGAAGACCTTTTTTAATAACGCTATTAAGCTTTGCCTTGCTTGCTAAAATGCTTTCAAGCTCTTTAATAAGCTCGCGAACTTCGTTTAAATCCTTTTCAAGAGTCTCAATTTCAAGACCGGTAAGGCGCTGAAGTCGCATTTCAAGAATAGCAGTCGCCTGACGCTCGGTTAAATCAAAAGCCTCTCTTAAACGTTCTTTTGCGGTGCGAACGTTGGGGGATGAACGAATAATTTTAATAACCTTGTCAATGTTTTTAATGGCAATCATTAAGCCGGAAAGAATTTCTTCTTTTATTCTTGCGGCATCAAGGTCGTGGCGAACACGTTTGCGTTCAACCTCTTTCTGATATTCGATATAATACTTTGTTATCTGTAAAAGACCCATCTGCATAGGCTTGCCGTCAGCAATGGCAACCATATTAACACCAAAAGTCTTTTGCATATTTGAGTATTTATAAAGATATGGCAGAATTTTATCAATATCGCCATCTTTTTTCACTTCAATAACTGCACGCAAACCTTCGCGGTCAGATTCGTCGCGAATATCGCTTATCTGTGACAACGGTCCCTTCTTTTCGTTTACCATTTTCATAATTTCAACAAGCATTTCTGCTTTGTTGGTCTGGTAAGGTACCTCGTTTATAACGATAAGCTTTTTGCCGTTAGGTGCATTTTCAATAGTCGTCTTTGCACGCATAATAAGCTTGCCGCGACCTGTTTCGTATGCTTCACGAATAGCTTCACCGTTGATAATTTGTCCGCCGGTGGGGAAGTCAGGACCCTTAATATACTTCATCATTTCGTCTAAAGTAATTCTTGGGTTGTCAATCTGCGCAATTATACCGTCAATAACTTCCGCTAAATTGTGTGAAGGAATGTTTGTTGCAAGACCAACGGCAATACCCATTGCACCGTTAACTAAAAGGTTAGGGAAACGACCGGGTAAAATATCAGGCTCTTTTCTCGTGTCGTCAAAGTTTAATGACCATTTGATAGTGTTTTTTTCAATATCCCTTAAAAGTTCCATGGCAAGAGGAGCCATTCTTGCTTCTGTATAACGGAAAGCCGCGGCAGAGTCACCGTCAATGGAACCAAAGTTACCGTGTCCGTCAACCAAGGGGGCGCGCATAGCAAAATCTTGTGCAAGGTTAACCATAGCACCGTAAATTGATGAGTCACCGTGAGGGTGATATTTTGCCATCGTTTCGCCAACGATGTTTGCCGACTTTTTAAAGGGCTTATCAGGTGTAAGACCCTGCTCATACATTACGTATAATATTCTGCGTTGTACGGGCTTTAAACCGTCTTCTACACGGGGCAAAGCACGTTCCAATATAACGTGTTCGGAATAGGGAATCATAGAATCGTGCATAACCGATTCCATAGTCTGGGAAAGAATTATACTGTTGTCAATTATTTCATCGTTTTTCTTTGCCATTTACTTTATAACCCCCATATCCTTTGCAAATTCGTCAACCTTGTTAAAGTTGGCGTTTTCTATAATATACTGTCTGCGCACGTCAACTTTGTCACCCATAAGAACGGTTACAAGACGTTCAGCTTCAGTTGCATCTTCAATAGTAACACGTACTAACGTGCGATGTTCAGGATTCATCGTGGTTTCCCAAAGCTGTTCAGGGTCCATTTCACCAAGACCTTTATAACGCTGAATAACGTATCCTCTGCCCATCTTTTCGGCGGCGGCAATACGTTCTTCGTCTGAATAACAGTAAACTAACTCTTTTGTAGAATTTTTTTCAAGCCTGTATAAAGGTGGTGTGCCGATATAAACGTGTCCTTCGGTAATAAGTGGCTTCATATAACGATAGAAGAACGTAAGTAAAAGTGAACGAATATGTCCACCGTCTTGGTCAGCATCGGCAAGAATTATGATTTTGTGATACTTTAACTGTGTGATGTCAAAATCATCATCAATTCCTGTACCCAGTGCAGTTATAAGCGAACAGTATTCTTCATTGCCTAAAATTTGTTCAATTCTGCGTTTTTCAGAGTTTGCGGGTTTACCGCGAAGGGGGAGAATAGCCTGAAAACGTCTGTCTCTGCCTTGCTTTGCGCTACCGCCTGCGGAATCACCCTCAACTATTATAAGCTCATTTTGTTCAGGCTTTTTGCCTGTGCAGGAAGCAAGCTTGCCTACAAGTGCCGTTACGTCAAGGCTGTTTTTCTTTCTTGCTATATCTTTTGCCTTCTTTGCGGCTTCTCGTACTTTAGCCGCCGCAACTGCTTTTGCTAAAATTGCGGCACCTATCTGCTGGTTTTTAGGGTCGTCCAAAAACTTTTCAAGTTGTTCTGAAATTATGGTTTCAACGGCAGGTCGAGCTTCAACAGAGCCTAATTTTGCTTTAGTCTGACCTTCAAACTGAATATTCTGCATTTTTATTGCAATAATTGCGGTCATACCTTCACGGAAATCTTCACCGTTAAAATTGGGGTCTTTTTCCTTTAAAACTTCGGTGCGCCTTGCATAGTCGTTAAGCACTTTTGTAAGTGCAGTTCTGAAACCTGTTTCGTGTGTGCCGCCCTCTTTTGTAGGAATGTTGTTTACGAAAGAAACGGTTGTTTCGTTATACGAATCTGTGTATTGAATAGCCGCTTCACAACGAATACCGTTAAATTCACCCTTAAAAAACATTGGGTCGTCAAATACGGGAGTTTTGCCTTCGTTTGAATACTTTACAAAGTCAATAAGGCCGCCCTGATAGCAATAATGCTTTTCCTGCTCTTTTCCTGCACGTGTATCTATTAAATTGATTTTAAGTCCTGCGTTAAGGAAAGCAAGCTCTTTAAGGCGATGCTTAATGGTATCAAAGTTAAAAGTAGCGGTACCAAACACTAATTTGTCAGGCTTAAACGATACTAATGA
>JAZROC010000269.1:0-3776 GCA_045648525.1 Clostridia bacterium | reverse complement strand
ACGATCCGACTTGGTTATAAAATTCAACCCCGGCACAGGCAAATGGGCTACACCTGCATTAAATATTGGCGCAGCTATCCTTAAGGATGCTGAATATGGCTATGCTGGCGGCGGCGCAGGCGAATATA
This sequence comes from Clostridia bacterium, assembly GCA_045648525.1. Lineage (GTDB taxonomy): Bacteria > Bacillota > Clostridia > Christensenellales > QALW01 > UMGS1322. The sequence continues at coordinate 3,648 of JAZROC010000269.1, read as the reverse complement.
AGGTAACCTTCCGCGCTAAAGCTGAAGCAGGTAAAAAAGGTGGCTTTAGCTTTATTCTTAACTCTGCTAACCATCAGGAAAAAGATAAAATAGCAGCAGAAATCGGTTATACACCGGCAAGTGGCAGTTATAAGAGCTATGCTGCAACTCCCATTGAAATTACTGATACGTGGCAGACTTTTGAGATTAACTTTACTGTTGATCAGGCTTGGCTTGACATGATTAAGGATCTTTTTGAGTCAGCGCATGCAAAGGCAGAAACCACGTATGACCTTATGTTCCGTCTTGACGGTTCAAATCTTGCATATAAAGATAGCGAATTCTTTGGTTACTATATTGACGATATTAAGGTTGAAAAGACTTCAACTGACCCCGTAGGCGTTAAGTTTGAAATTACTGAAACTCTCGGTGCAGGTTATCCCATCTGGAGAAAGGATAACGTTGGTTTCACTCAGGCAATGGCTGATGCAAATAAGAACATCAACCTTTCTTATGACGTTTATAATACCAGCGCTGAAGAAATCAAAGTTGAGTTATGGGTTCAGAAGGGTTGGAACCCCACATATGTACAGAAGACCGTTGCAATCCCTGCAGGTCAGAAAACTAACGTAGTTTTAACAATAAATACTGACGGTAACGGTAATGCTATTAAGGATGGCGCAGTATTCTCTGCACTTTCTGAACTTTCATTACGTCTTGATATCAGAAATGAGTCACTTAAGACTGCAGGTTCAGGTGTTGTTATTGCCGCACCTCAGGATGACGTTATTTATAATATTGCCGGTATGATTATGTCCGGCAACGGCACGGGCAAAATTGCAAAGTCAAACGTAACCTCACTTCCCGCAGTTGTAACACCTACTCCCGTTGCTGACAAAGCAGTTGTAAACGGTGACGTTGAAAACGGTGAAGAAAATTGGTACGTGTTCTCTCAGGCAGGCGGTAAGCTTGAAGTTGTTGAACCCGGTGCAGACGGCACTGGCCACGCAATGAAATTTACTGCAACCGGTCAGTATGATTCAGCAGCATTTGACTTGGGTCCTGCAATATTCCAGAATTCTGCTCATGGCTACGTTGGCGGTGGCGCAGGAACTTATACCGTTACCTTTAAGGCAAAGGCTGAAACAGGTAAGGGCGGTTCCTTCCAGTTCATACCTAACTCACAGTGTCACAAGATGGTTGGCAGCAGCATTACTGTTAACGGTGCTACAGAAACACTTACTCTTGCTTCATATATTTCTACAGGTAAGATGGTTGCACTTACAGATGCTTGGCAGACCTTTACTTTAGATTTTGAAATAACAGAAGAATATATTGAACTTATTGATAAGCTTTTTGCTTCAACAGATCCTAATGCATATAGGGCATATCAGCTTGCTCTCCGTCTTGACGGTAGCACAACTGCATTTAAGGATAGCACTTTTGCATACTTTATTGATGACGTTACAATTACAAAGAAGGTAGATGCAACAGCAACACCCGAAGTAACCGCAACTCCCGAAGTAACTGCAACACCTGTTGTAACAGCAACTCCCGTTGTAACTGCAACACCTACCGCAACACCTACTCCTAAAGTTCCTGTTGGACTTAAGCTTCAGGTTTCAGCTGAACTTGGTTCAGATGTAAACCACGTATTCCTTTCAGCTCCCGGCGCTATTCCTGCCGATGCTGATGCAAACGGTTCAAAGACAATTTCTTATAGAGTTTATAACACATCTGACAAGATTGCAGACGTTCAGTTCGCAGCACAGTGCACAATTAATAACAGCTGGCAGTCTATCAGTGGTGGTTATGTTAATAGTGTGATTGCTCCCGGCGAAAGCATGGTAATCTCATATACAATTGATAATATTGTAAATGGTGAAGTTACAAAGACTTGGTCAGGCAACACACAGACATATGCTCTTAATGAGCTTATGATTCGCTTTAACTTCTTGTTCCGTGGCGAATACAATGCACAAGATGCTATTATCGTTGAAGCAGCGGAAGGTGACGTTGTTTATGAAACACGCACCTATGGCAGAAAGATTTTACAGGAAGTTGTTTATGAACTTCCCCAGGCAACAACACCTACAGCAACACCTGCCGCAACACCTGTTGTAACAGCAACACCCGTTGTGACAGCAACACCTGTAGTAACAGCAACACCTGTAGTAACAGCAACACCTGTTGCTACACCTACTGCAGAACCCGTTGGTGTTCAGCTTGAAGTTACTGAAGATTTAGGCACCGGCTATGCTTACTGGAGAAAAGACCCCATGGGTCTTACTCAGGCAATGGCAGATGCTGACGGCTATATTACAATTCCCACAGAAGTTTACAACTTAAACACTTATGACATTGACGTTGAAGTTCTTGTTCAGACAGGCTGGAATCCCACTATTGTTAGTGAGCAAAAGAAAATTCCTGCAATGTCAAAGATGACATATACTCTTAAGATTAAGACTGACGGTAACGGCAATGCTGTAATCGAAGGCAAAAGTGATAAATACGAGCTTTCAACACTTTCATACCGCTTCCAGCTCGTTGCTGCATCAAATAAGCAGGTTGGCACGAAGTTTGTCGTTGCAGGTAATGAATACGCGATAAAAGTAGGCAGTGCCGGTCATACTCAGGGCGGTAAAGCAACAAAGACTCTTATTTATGAGCTTCCTAATATAACAGAAGCAACACCCGCACCTACACCTACACCCACACCTGTTGTTGACAAGGTTGTATCTAACGGTGATGCAGAAAGCGGACTTACAAACTGGAGCAAGTTTGCATCAGGTCAGGGTAACACCGAGCTTGTTCAACCCGGTGCTAACGGCACAGGCAATGCAGTTAAGTTTACTGCATCAGGTAAGTATGATTCAGTTGCATTTAACTTAGGTCCTGCAATCGTTAAGGCTGCTCAGCACGGCTATAACGGTGAAGGCGCAGGTAAATATGAAATTACCTTCTACGCTAAGATTGATGCTAACGAAACAAATAATAAACTCCAGTTTATTCTTAACTCACAGGCACATGCAAGTACAGGTACCAAGTTTGGTAGCTATACTTCAACAATGAATACCTATATTTCACTTGCTTCAAACAATTTAGTTCTTACAACTGATTGGGCTAAGTACACAGTATCTGTTGATGTAACAGAAGCCTTCCTTAATAACCTTGACGGCATTTATAATGCAGGCAAGACTACTGCTTATGATCTTATTCTCCGTCTTGACGGTTCAACAGGTTCATTTAAGGATAGCATCTTTACAAGCTACTACATTGATGAAGTAACAATTGCGAAGAAGGCTGACTTTACACCTACTCCCGTTGTTACACCTACACCCGTACCCACACCTACTCCTGCAGGCGACCCCGTAGGTATGAAGTTTACTTCATTTGTTGAAATGGCAAGCACAGGCGGCGCAGTGCAGTATCCCAGAACAAAGGCTAACTTCACAGAAGCTGATATCGTTTGGGTTGACCAGATTGGTGACGGTACAGAAAATACGGTTGCAAAGGGTACAATTACCCGTAAGTACGGTATTTACAATATTTCTGATACAGATTTCAAGGGCGGTCTTAACTTCTACGGCGGTAACCGCTTGAAGACAAGTGATAAAACAACAGAAGGAAGTCGGATCGTAGCCATGTCGTTCTGTGAGCCAAGGAGTT
>JAZROC010000268.1:0-13523 GCA_045648525.1 Clostridia bacterium | reverse complement strand
ACTTAAATCAAGATTACGGTTATTTTTCGGAGAAGGGGGGATTTCGCTCGTGCTTTGCACGCGCTTCCTGCTCGTTGACCGTTCCGCTTGCTTTGCAATGCTCGCGGTGCCCAACTCGCAAAAATAAGCCTAAAAACGATTATCAATCGTTTTCTTAACGGCTTATTCCCACTTTGGCTTCAAATCCCCCCCTGCAAACAAAAAAACACACCTTATGGTGTGTTCTTTGTTTGGAAGGGTAGCACAAATCCGAACCCCCTTGATTTTTTGACCTATGTGATCGAACTCCTACAGTTTTAAAGATTTTGTCAATATTTGTTGATTGTTCTCTGTGGATATTTCTCCCGTATCGGAATAATCGTTTGCCAACCAAAAAGGGATACCTGTAACAGCATCTGCTGTTAACCAAATATTTATAACATCTTTTTTCTTGAAAAAACTTTCACATTTATTAACAAGTTCTTTGCCAATACCTTTTCGTCTATGGGTTTTCTTTACGAAAAGCTCCATTATATATCCCCAGTTAGCTCGAATAACACCTTTATCTCCTGCCTTATCAATCTTAGCATAACAAAAAGCAATCGGTTCATCTTCTAAAAATACAATTTGTAAGAAACGGTTTTCATCAAGTTTATCAATCATGCTTTTTGTTATTTTAGGTATAAGTTCTTTTTGGGTTGTAATATTTTGGTGCAAATCAGTCTCCGCTATATATTCAACCATTAGGTCACATAGTATTTTAAAGTGTGTTAAATCATTATTTTTAAGTGTAATATATTCCATTAAATTCCTACTTTATATTTTTTCTTTCAAAGACTTACAACTCGAAATCAATAGTCGCCTTATGCGACCACAAAGGTTTCTATTCTTTTTAAATATATCTTCATCAATATTGTTTGTATTAAATAATAGTTGTAACCAACCTTCAGTTTCACTACATTCTTTTAATGCAATCTCAAATTTTGAAAGCATATCCGCCTTGCTTTGCCCGTAATTAGCCTCACGAATATTGGCATAAACACTGCTCGAACTTTTCCGAATTTGAAAGATTGTATTAGACGGTGCTTTTATATTTTTGCATAGCAATTCAATATCTGTTGCTAATTGTTCTGAATAAACAAGCAAATAATTCTTAGGTATAATTTCACTTCCTATGTGGTAATTATAGCATAAATTCGTAAACAAATCAATGCGAAGCATTGTATATCATCAATTCCGCAAGGAATTGCATATCATCAAGACAAAGTCTTGTATATCATCATTGCGAAAGAATTTTTGATACACACCTAAAGGTGTGATGAGATACAAAGGCGGTGTGCCGCCTTTGATGATATACACGCATACTGCGTGATGATATGCCATTGCTTTCGCAATGGATAAAAAATTCGACTTGTCGAAACAAGTCGAATTTTTGGCGGAGAAGGGGGGATTTGAACCCCCGCACGGTAATTAGCCGCCTACTGGTGTTCGAAGCCAGACCCTTCAGCCTCTTGGGTACTTCTCCGTTTGCATATGTTATTATACATTATTTTATGCTTTTGTCAAGTTTCATATAATAAAAAGCAGAAAAATTCTCACAAATTTTTCTGCTTTTACAGTTATTCGTTTTCTTGAGTGCTTAATGCATATTTTAACTTGAAGTAATCGAAATAATCGTTAAATTCCTTGGTTGAACCGCCCTTAACGTTGCTTAAATACTGGTGAATATCAAGGTCTTCGTGGGCAATTTCAAGCTCACAACCTGCGATGTTTGAGCAGTGGTCGGAAATACGTTCAAGGTTAGTTAAAAGGTCGGAAAGTACAAAACCTAACTCAATGGTACATTCTTTTTTTCTTAAACGTGAAATATGCTGTTTCTTCAACGTATCGCGGAGATTATCAACTACCTGCTCAAGAGGCTCGACCATAATGGCGGAATCAAGGTCGTTTTCCTTAAAGGCTTTAAGTGAAATATCAATAATTTCCTTAACGGCATCAATAAGCACCTTCAGCTCGCGCTTGGCTTCGCCTGAAAATTCCATATTTTTTTCGTGGATTTCTTCGGCAGACTCAACAATATTTAAAGCGTGGTCGGAAAGACGTTCAAAATCGCCTATAACGTGAAGAAGCTTGTTGGCTTCGTTACTGTCGTTTTCGGACATACTGTGGCTTGAAAGTTTTACCAGATATGAGCCTAATTTATCTTCAAAAACGTCAACCTTGCCTTCAACTTCTCTTAATCTGTCGGCTTCTTTCTGGTTGAATTTATCTAAAAGACCCAGCGCATCGTGGATAGATTCAACAGCCAGTTCAGCCATTGTTACCGCAACGGTGCGTGAGCGTTCGATGGCAAGTGAGGGAACGGTGAAGAAGCGTTCATCAAGAAGTTTCGTTTCGTCCTGCTCGCTTCCCTCGGGCACAATAAGCGTTGAAAATTTAACAAGTAATTTGCCAAAGGGCGCAAGAATTGAAATCGCGCACACGTTAAAGCCTGTGTGAAGTATAGCGATGCCTACGTGGTTAACGTCTGCCGCCATAAAGGCAAAATCAACAAAATGGTGTATAAGATAGAATATTGGAAGCACTATTAACGTGCCGAGAGTATTAAACAACAAATGAATAACTGCGGCACGACGGGCATTTTTTCCTGTGCCGATTGAAGAAATAAGAGCAGTTACGCAAGTTCCGATATTCTGACCCATAATTATGGGCAATGCGGCGGCATAAGAAACCTGACCTGTTGTACTTAATGCCTGAAGAATACCAACGGAAGCCGAGGACGATTGAATAATAGCAGTAAGCACCGCACCTGCAATAACACCCAAAATGGGATTTTTGAACATAAGGAACAGATTAGCAAACCACTGTTCGTCTTTTAAACCGGAAACGGCACCTGACATCATATCCATACCGAACATAAGTATTGCAAAGCCCAGCAAAATCATACCAACGTCTTTGCGTCTGGCATTTTTCTGGAAAGCGAAAAGAATAACACCGATAAGCGCAAGCACAGGCACAAAAGTATCAGGCTTGAACAGGCTTATAAACCATAACGAACTTTCAATACCCTGCAAGGAAAGAATCCACGCGGTGATACTTGTACCAAGGTTGGCACCTAAAATAACACCAACTGACTGCAAAAGTGTCATAAGTCCTGAATTAACAAAACCAACCACCATAACCGTTGTTGCCGACGATGACTGAATAATCATAGTAACGACAAGACCTAACACAAAGCCTTTTACGGGATTGGAGGTTGCCTGACCTAAAAACGTTTTCAACTTATTTCCTGCACTTTTTTCCAGAGCATTGCCCATAGCGTTCATACCGTAAAGGAATAATGCAAGACCGCCGATAAGGCTTAAAACAGCAGTAAAATCCATCTTTTTAATTTCTCCTTTGTGTTTTCTGTATTTAAGTATAAAACTTTAAGGTTAAATTTGCAATCTTTTTATGTTAAATTTAGGTTAAATATGGTAATAAAAGGCACAAAAACACTATATTATCAGCGCAAAAAATAAACTTGCAAATTTTTTTAATTTTTGCTTGACAGAAAACAACATTCAATATATAATATGCTTGTTTTCTGGGTGTGGCGCAGTTTGGTAGCGTGCATGAATGGGGTTCATGAGGCCGGAAGTTCAAGTCTTCTCACCCAGACCACCAAAAATCGACTTGTTTTTACAAGTCGATTTTTTTATTCCTTGCTAAAATGAAACTGTATTCTTTTGCCGTGTTTTATGCAAAAATTCACCACACAAAAAAATTCAGGCACCCTCTTTAAATGAAGGTGCCTGTTTTTGTCTTTTATTTCTTTAAAATTTCATCATACTGTGCTTTATCCTTGTTTCTTCTGTAAAGCACAAAGCGGGTGCCGATTATCTGCACGCTTTCACTGTTTGTGTCCTCTGCCAATCTGAAAGCGGCTTCGCGGGCGGTCAGTGGCGAGTTTTCAAGTACACGCATTTTTATAAGTTCGCGGGCGGAAAGGGCATCGTTAACCTGCTGAACCAGATTATAGTTTATACCGTCCTTACCTACTTGAAGAATTGTTTCCATTTTATTGGCGCATCCGCGCAATTTTGCACGTTGTTTACTTGTAAGCATATTTTCAAATCCTTTTTACATTAATATGATATAATTTTACACTGTTTTTTCATTACGGTCAACCTGAAATTTTCATCTTTATTACAAAAATATTACATTGACATTCATCTTTTGATGTTATATAATGTATATACAGAATAAAAAGGAGGTTTTTATATGAAAAATACTTTTAGCAGAATTTTAACTGATCCCGTTTTTTCATCAGTGCTTACAATTATCGCAGGTATTCTGATAACAATTTTTTACCCGATGGCAATTAATGTTGTTTCTGTTATTTTAGGTTTAATAGCCACCATTTTAGGTGTAACCAATATAGTTAAATATTTTAAAGCACCTGTAATTTCAAAAATCAACCTTCTTACAGGCTTGATTTTCGGTGCATTGGGAATTACTATTATTTTCCAGCCTTCCATTTTGGCAGACCTTGTTGCCGTTGCCTTTGGCATTATTATACTTTATCACGGCATCATTAACCTACAAAACTCTATTTTCATTAAAAAAGCAGGCTACAAGCTTTGGTATATATCACTTATTTTTGCGTTTCTTACGATAATTGCAGGTCTTTTGCTTATAACACTTAAAACTGTGTTTGCAAATTATCTTGCAACTATAATCGGTGCAACACTTATAATTGAAGGCTTGCTTAATACTTGGACAGCAATAAAGGTAAAAAATACAAATGCATAAACTTATAAAATTTTCCGCTTTAATATTAATAATTTCACTTTTCTGGATTTCGGGTTGTAAGAAAAACGAGCCCAATATCCCCGCAAATTCGGTTACCGCAACCGAGAAAATCGCACTGATAACAGGCACCACCGAGCTTGAAGTGGATTTTAACTTTGCATCAATTTGGGAAGGCATCGTTAATTGCAGTGAAGCAAATAACCTTAACTACGGCTATTATCGACCTGCCGAAATGACCGAAGAAGCCATAACCCTGCAGTTTGAATATGCTCTTCAGGACGGCGCAACGTCAATAATGTGTATGGGCGACGAATTTGCCCCCATTGCAGGAAAGTTTCAGGCGCAATATCCCAACGTTAAGTTTATTGTAATAAACGCGTCGGCAGAAACAGTGGGCACAATCAGCAAAAACACCCACACGATTATGTTCAGGCAAGAGCAGGGCGGCTACATTGCAGGCTATGGCGCAGTAAAAGACGGCTTCACCAAGCTTGCGTTTATGGGCGACCATCCATCTGAAGTTTACACTAACTACGCAAACGGTTTTATTCAGGGTGCAAACGATGCGGCAAAAGCACTGAACTCCGCCATTGAAATTAAAGTTGGTTACAAAACTGATTACGAAAACGCAGAAACAGCCATTAACGCAGTTGATGCTTGGTACAAAGAAGGCACCGAAATTGTTATGCTTTGCGCCGACGATACATTTGTTTATGCCTGCGCAGAAAAAGCAGTAAACAATTTAGGTTACCTTATCGGCACTGACAACGATAAATCCTATTTAGGCGCAAGCCTTGACTATAATCCATTTATAACAAGTGCGATGAAAGGTCTGCGCGAGGCTGTAGATGCCACCTTGGAAATGGCTTTGACAGGCTCGTGGGACGAGCAGTTAGGCGGCAAAACTCTTTATTTCGGTTTGCAGAACGGCAATTATATTTATATGCCTGAATATGAAGCAACGTGGCTTTTCAAAGGTTTTACTTTAGAAGAATATCACGCTTTGAAAACAAAAATCTCGCAGGGCGAAATTCTTATTGACGGACAGAAGCTTCCTGAAATCAATACTTCCCTTGTAACGTTAAAAGTTAATCAATAACAAAAATTCCTGCTGAAAAGCAGGATTTTTCTTACAAAAAAAGCACCCTGCAGTTTTTGCAAGGTGCTATGTTTTTACTTTTAAATCAGGTCAAATCTTCAGGAAGATCAAATGAACCATCGGGACCCTGAGGAGGTGTGGGTGTTGCAGGAACCGGTGTGGGTGTGGGTGTGGGTTCCGGAGTTACTTCAGGTGTAGGTGTTGTATCAGGACCTAACGTAATGTCGGGATCAGCAAGATACTGTTTAAGACGAAGTAAGTCTTTTTTATTAACTGCGCTATCGTAGAATACGTTAGCGGCTTCTAAATCAATTTCGTAAGAATCATCCGCCAGATATTTGCGCATTGCGAGGTCGTCTTTTTTGTTAACAAAATCATCGTTATTAACGTCACCGTATAAAACACCGTCTGCAAAAGAGATTAAACCGATGCAAGATACTACAAGAATTGCTGCAAGTACAAATGATAAAAGCTTTTTCATAAATCTTCTCCTTTTTTATAAACATATAGGCTGTTTCACCAAAAAACTACCCAAAATATCATTTTCTATCCCATTATACCACAACCACATAAGAATTGTAAAGTAAAATTATAAAAATTTTAAACAATTTATTATTTGCCTAAAGAAACTTCATCATTAACAAGATATTGCTTTATTTTCAACAAATCCTTTTTGTTGACAAGGCAATCATAGAAGACGTCGGCAGCGTTTACGTTGATTTCATCAAGGGCATTGGCAAGATACTTGCTTATTGCAAGCACGTCTTTTTTATTGATGAAAGTATCATTATTGACATCACCGAAAGCAATCTGATAATCAAAAACTTTATCCGCCTTTGTTAACGCGGCATTGCCCGAAGTTGTAATTGACATATTATCCCAGTCAGTTTCCGACCCCTCATAGTAAACCGTCTTAATCTTGTTGCAACCATAAAAAGCCGAATTATTGATTTTAACAATATTTTTTGGAATATATAAATAGGTCATTTTTGTGCAGCCCGAAAAAGAGTCATAGCTGATACTCACCGCTTCTTCGGGAATAATGCTTGTGTTGCAGGCAAGAAGAATACTGTTATTGCTTTTTTTGATAAGACAGTTTCCCTTTGAATAAAAGACGGAATTATTTTCATCAACCGTTATATTTTTAAGATTTTCGCACTTATAAAAAGCATATTCGTCAATGGTTTTTACTTTTTCTGAAATTTTCACACTTACCAGATTTTCGCAACCGTAGAAAGCAGAAGCACCGATGCTTTCAACGTTTTTGGGAATATCTATTTCCGTTAACCCTGTGCAATAATAAAAAGCCGACCCGCCTAATTCTTTTACACTTTCGGGAATCGTAACGCTTTGTAACCCAACGCACGTATTAAATGCGGAAGTGCCGATTTTAATCAGATTTTCCGAAAATCTGATATTTTTCAAAGCCTTGCAATTACTGAAAGCCAATGCTTCGATGACTTCGACACTATCGGGTATATTTATGGACGTCAACTCCGTGCAACCGTTAAATGCGCCGTTGCCGATTTTTGTAACGTTGGGAATAACACTTGTTTTGCACCCTGCCACAAGCTCATTGGTGTCCCTTTTTATAAGACAATTATCAGTTGAATAGTAAACCTCGTTACCGTTGCTGACGGTAATTTCCTCTAACCCACTGCAAAACCACAACATACCTGAACCAATACTCGTTACGTTTTCAGGTATATTTACGGCTTTTAATTGGGTGCAATAGCCAAAGGCAAGATTGCCTATACTTTTTATGCTGTCAGGCAAAATTATCTGCGTAATTTTTTCACATTCGTAAAAAGCAAGTCCGCCAATGGCCGTTACTGGATATCCCTCAATTTTATCAGGAATTTCCACGACACCGCTTACGGACGGCTCACAACTTTCGATTGTTACCTGTTCGTCGGTAATTGTATAAGTAAGATTCTGAAATTTTTCTGCCTGTATATTGATTGCCGTATTAATGAAGAAAATTACAATTATAAAGATAACTGATACAAATTTTTTCATAATTCTTTCCTTTTTAAATAAAGCACTGCAAGAAAAATGCAGTGCTTAAAATATTTTTTATGCCGCCGGTTTGGGCGTCTGTGGTGATGCAGAAGTCTGTGGAGTTGCACCGATAGGTGTTTGCGGATGTTGAATGGTGCAAGCTGTAAGTTGTGATGCAAGCTTGCCTGCCGCCGCAATAAAGTTTGCATTTGATGCGGTGTACATATATTTCAAAATTCCGCTTGAAGGCACAGAATGCATTACCGACTGTTTAACCACCTTATCTTTAGGACAATTTGCAGTTGCAAGCATCTGGCTTTCTGAACAGATTTCCATTACCTTATGCACGTTGCAATACTTCATATTTGTTGAAACACCATATTCAGTATGGGTTACAAGGCACGAATTTGATGCAAGCATACCCGTAACGGAACAGAATCTTAAACGTTTAACACCGATACTTGCAGGCGCAATGGTATTGGCCGCTTTATTGGGAAGTCCCTTGTGAAGAACGTTCATAACTGCAGAGAACAACGGTCCTGCATATGAACTACCCTGTGCATTACTCTGCAAAGGTTTATAAGCATCAGAGCCTACCCATACACAACAGGTATAGTATCCTGTAAAGCCAGCAAAGAACACGCCTCGGGATTCAGAGTTAGTACCGGTTTTGCCGTAAACTGTCTGACCTGCTACCGCAATTCTGTTTTTGATACCGCTGGTTGCAACAGAGCGCATCATATCGGTTACCTGCCATGCGGTGCTTTCGGCAAACACTCTGCGCTTTTCCTGTTTTTCTTTCATATCAATAACGATATTGCCGTTTTTATCTTCTATTTTTGTAAATGCAATAGGTTCAATATAAACACCCATATTGGCGATTGCAGAAAATGCGCCTGCCATCTCAAGAGGAGTTATACCCGAACTTCCCAGTGCAAGACCTGAACCGGTCTTACTTACGTGCTCCGGATTAACGCCCAGCTTAACGAGAGTGTTAAATGAATTTTCAATACCAACGTCATTTAAAAGAGCCTGCGCCGCGGAAGTATTCAGTGAATTTACGAAAGCTTTACGCATCGTAACAAGACCCGAATAGCTTCTGCTGTTGTTGGCAGGATAGCCTTTTGCAGAATCCCAACCCTTGATGGGCATTGCATAGTCGTAATAAACCGAACCGATGCCCTTGCCTGCTTCAATTGCAGGAGCATAAACGGCAATAGGTTTAATTGACGAGCCAACAGGCATTGTTGACTGATAAGCGCGGTTAAACTGCAAACTTCCCGAAGGAGCTTGTCTGCCGCCAACGAGAGCAACTACGTAGCCGTTATGATAATCCATAACCGCAACTGCCGCCTGCGGCTGAGTAAGTCTTATAACCGTGCCGTCAGGGTTTCTGCCGATAACGGTGTAGGAGTCAGACTCATAGCGCATTTTAGGATAGCCGTTAAAGGAATAAACTGCTTCTTCGGCCGCCTTTTGCTTGGTTTCGTCAAGAGTAGTATAAATTTTATAGCCTGACGTGCGGATTTCTTCCTTAACGTCATTTTTATTTTTTGAGTTCTTTTCAAGTCCCCTTGCTTCAAGCAGGTTATCAACAACGTTTTCGATAACGTAGTCGGTAAAATAAATCATACCTGTTTCTTCTTCGTAAGGCGATTCCTCTTTTACGACCAGTTTATCGTTTCTTGCCGCCAAATACGTCTGCTCATCTATGAAGCCGTTTTCGCGCATTTCATATAAAACGAGGTTTGTGCGGTTATCGGTACGGTCGGGGTTATTGCGCTTATAGAAGTTACTGCGGGGATTATATCGCGAGGGATTTTGTATCATACCTGCAAGGCAGGCACATTCCCTTAAAGTAAGCTGGCTTAATTCTTTGTTGAAATAGTCCTTTGCGGCAGTTTTAACACCGTAGCAGGAACCACCCATATAGATGGTATTAAGATACGCTTCAAGAATCGTGTCTTTATCGTACATACGCTCAAGCTCAAGGGCAAGTGAAGCCTCCTGAATTTTGCGTTTATAGGTCTGCTCAAAGGAAAGAATTGTATTTTTTATTAACTGCTGGGTAATGGTTGAACCACCCTGCATCGAATCACTTGTAACGTTACTTATGATAACGGAGAAAAGACGTTTAAAGTCCATACCCATATGTCTGCGGAAGCGCACGTCCTCAATGGCGATTACGGCATCCTGAAGGCTTTGGGGAATATCGTTTAAATTTGCCCATTCGCGATTTTCCATATTGAAATAGTTGCCCAAAAAATTGCCGTTAATGTCCATTATGGTGGTGGCTTGCTCCTGGTCAACAACTATGTCGAAGTTAAGTTCGGGAACGGTTTCAAGGTAGGATTTTGACATACCCACCAAAAAGCCCACACCTGAAATGCAGACGATAAGCAAGCAAAGAAGAGCCATTTGGAAAGTGGTAATAAACAAACCGATAAAGTAGTTGCCCGGTCTTTTCTTTGGCATAAAAATCTTTGAGGCTTCTTCAATCTCCTTTTGTTTAAGGAAAAGTTCTCTTTCTCTTGCCTCGCGGGCTTTTTCCTGTCTTTCCTTCTTTTTATCAACAACGTAAACGTTGCCTGTTAAATCCTTCGGTTGCTTTTTTTCTGTAGGTTTTTTATTTTGTTCCGTGGGTTTGGGACGGTCGTCCTTTTTAACAACCTTCTGCACGGTAGGCACGCGAATTTCTTCAACTGAAGAATTTGCATTTTTCTCCCTTTCGCGTTGAGCCTTTAACTCGCGCCTTCTTTTTAATGCGGCAAGTTCATCGGGGGTAAGTTCACGCTTCTGACCGTTCTGCTGTCTTGCCGCTTGCTGACGGCGACGCTTTATCTCTGCAATCTGTTCAGGAGTAAGCGGTTTTTTCTCGTTTTTTACAACACTAACTTCAAAAGCATTGTTCTCATTATTGTTTTTAGGCACAAAAATCCCCCTTTCTTTCTCATATTTTAATATATTATATCAAATAATAAAAAAAATTTCAACTTATTATTGCGATTCTTTTGCACATATCCATAAATTTTTTGTGCAAAATAAGTTAAAAGGATGTGATTAAATGAAAACTGACCGAAATTATTTTCTGCTTATCTGTTCTCTTTTAGCCATTGCATGTTTTGGAATTATGGTTTTGACATAAAAATCCCCAATTCCTTACAAGCCTTTTACGATATCATATTTGTGCTATACAGTATGGCGGAAGCCATATATCGCGCGTTTACGCATATCGCATCGAAGGATATATCGCTTGCGCGAAGCACAAATATAGTTAAGGCGCACTTCATAAGGAAGTGCGCCTTAAATGCAGTTTTATGTTTGCAAGGAATTTTCTCAAAACTCCAGAACTTAAAAAAACTTGCAAGGCAAGGCACCCGCGTTTACAAAACGAATGAGCTTACAAAAAGGTAAGTGATTGAGTTTTTAAACGCGTGGTAACAAAGCAAATAAAACCCCGCATTTTTTGCGAGGTTTTATGTTTGCAAGATTTTTTTAAGTTCTGGCATCGGGTTTCTTTTTAACAGGAACCTTACTACCGTCAGGATACTGAATAACGGTGTTATCCAAAATACCTGAAAGACCCATACGGAAAGATGCACGATATTCGTTGCGCAAGATTTCACGTTCTTTTGCTTCTTCTTCGGTAAGTCCTTCAGTTTTTGCCTTTTTTGCCAAAAAGTTTATTCTGTCAATTTTTTTCTGGTCCATATTTTTTTACCACAGTTTTTTATAAATTGCAATAACCTCGTCCTTTGTAGGAATACGGGGGTTAGTTGCTGTACAGCCGTCAACAAGTGCGGCACTTGCCATTTCAGGAATCTTGCTTTCGTATTCTTCCTTTGAAATTGAAAGAATTTCGCTTAAATGCATAGGAATTTTCATTTCATCACACATAAAGCGCACGTAGTTTGCAAGTGAGTGAATGGTCATAACCTCATTTGAGCCGTGAAGTCCCAAATGCGTTGCAATGTTACAGTATTTTCTGACGTGCGGCTCATAAACCTGACGGCTACGGGAACTGATATCAATGTTGGAGTTGTATTCGATAATCCAGGGAAGAAGCATTGCGTTTGCCCTGCCGTGAGGAATATGGAAAACTGCGCCAAGCTGATGAGCCATACCGTGATTAAGCCCCAACGAAGCACTGTTAAAGGCAAGACCTGCCAAACAGGCGGCAATGTGCATTTTTCTGCGTGCGTGGGAATCGTTACTGTCAAGATACGAACGGTAAAGGAACTGACCACAAATTTCTATTGACTTTTCTGCAAGAGCGCCTGAAAATTCGTTATTATTGATGCTTACGTAAGCCTCTATTGCGTGGGTTAAAACGTCCATACCCGTATCGGCTGTTACGCTTGCAGGTACACTTTTAACCAGAACCTCGTCTAAAATTGCTTCATCGGGAGTCATATCCTGCGAAGCCAACGGAATTTTGGAATGTGTTTCGTTATCGGTTATAACTGAAAAAGAAGTAACCTCACTGCCTGTGCCGCTTGTTGTGGGAATTGCAATAAGACGAGGCATAAAGTTTGCATCCATCTGGTTGGCAATTTTGCGCACCGCCTTTGCCAGATCCATAGCACTGCCACCGCCAACTGCGATAATGCACTGGGGATTTGCCTTAACCAGCGCGGCAATACCTGAAGCCACTTTTTCTGTAGTGGGGTCTGCACAGATATCTGTATAAACTTCATACCCAATACCGCCCTTATCAAGAGGACGTGTAACGTGACGAATAAGTCCACTATCAACAACAAAGGGGTCAGCAAAAATAAATACATTTTTATATTCCAGCTGACTTAAGCGGTCAAGGGCAGCTTCACCAAAATAAATATCGGTTACAACTTCAAATTTTTTCATTTTCTACTCTCCTGAGTGCATTTTTTTATATGATACAACATTTCTACAAGAATGTCAATAAAAACAACACAAAAACAGTTCAAAAACCACAAAAAAGCAGAAGTATTTTTTAATTAACAAAAAAAGCTTTCCGCAAAAATACGGAAAGCGTAAAACGTAGCTTGTGACGAGTTTCAAGAATTTTTTGTGCTCGGACGTGCCCGCCCTCTAATTATCAAGGGTGTAAAAAAATTCACAAATCAGGGGCGCGTTTCTCCAAAGCCCACGAGTGCAAAAAAACTTGAAAATCAGGTGAAGAAGTGATTAAAGCCGACGGGAGTTTACACGATACGTAAATGACCAAGGTTTAAAGGGTTCCCGAAAAGCAGAATTGCTTTTGGGGAAAGAGGAGGCACAGCGGAATAAAAAAGCTTTCCGCAAAAATACGGAAAGCGTAAAATGTAGCTTGTGCCGACGAGAACCGCAGTTTCAAGAATTTTTTGTGCACTGCTTCTCCACGAACAAAAGAGTGCGAGAAAATTCACAGTACAAGGCGCGGTGTTCTGAAGGCGAGGGCGCAATTTCAAGATTTTTTGCGCTCGGACGTGCCTGCCCTCTAATTATCAAGGGTGTAAAAAAATTCACAAATCAGGGGCGCAAAGGTTAATCGCGAATGAGTTTACAAAACGGTAAATGACCGAGGGTTAATGGGTTCCCGAAAAGCAGAATTGCTTTTGGGGAAAGAGGAGGCACAGCGGAATAAAAAAGCTTTCCGCAAAAATACGGAAAGCGTAAAATGTAGCTTGTG
>JAZROC010000267.1:0-5894 GCA_045648525.1 Clostridia bacterium | reverse complement strand
GGCGAAATTATTGATACCCTTGCTTTTAAATCCTTCAGGCCCACAAAAAACAACGTAAGCGATTTTTATAATTCAGGCGTAAGAATTTTTCACGCTTATATTTCAGGTCTTCAGGCGGCATTGAAGATCCCCTATTCTCTGTTTGGCGAGGTATGGTTTGGCGACAAAAAATACGATTTTACCAATCTTGATAAACAGCTTGATTTTTTTATCGAAACTGCACCTGATGGATATATTTTCGTTAACGTTCAGATCGATACACGTGCTTGGTGGCTTGAAGAAAACGAGGGCAGACCAAATTCCTTTACTCACCTTTCACAGATCGCAGCCGACAAAAAATGGAAAAAGGATACAAGCGAATTTTTAAAAGCGCTGATAAAGCACGTTGAAGAAAAGTATGACGAGCACGTTTTAGGCTATTTCCTTTTAGGCGGATTTACTACCGAATGGTTCAGTCAGTTTGACGAGGAAGAAAGCCACCCCATCAAGCTTGAATTTTTTAGAAAATATATGGGCGATGATAAAATCCTGATTCCTGAAAAAAGCCAACGCGATAAGCCCGAAGAACAGATATTCCTTGATCCTTGTGAAGATAAAGAGCTTATTGAATACAGAAAATTCCATAATAAACTTATTACCGACCTTGTAATTTACTATTGTCAAAGCGCGCAAGACGTATTAAACCACAAAAAAATTCTCGGTGTATTTTTTGGATATATTATGGAGCTTCTTGACGAAAGACTTTGGAATGCGGCGCATCTTGATATTGACAGACTTTACCGTTCAGACGTTATTGATTTAATTGCAACGCCATCCTCCTATCAGTTTAGAGAATATAACGATGCAAGCGCATATATGCTTCTCTGCGATACTTTGGAGCTTGACGGCAAAATGTATTTCGCATCCTTTGACCACAAAACCTTTCTGTTACCTACGCTTGATAAAAATCCCAAAAGACTTTGCGGTGAAAATCAGGTTATAAAGGCGATGAGCGAGCCCGTAGTTAAAAATCAGGCGATACTTTCAACTCGCGAGCAGACCATTGACGGTATGCGCAGGGAGTTTATGCAACGTCTTGCACGCAGAACGGGTATGTGGTGGTTCGATATGCTTGAAGGTTGGTATTATGACGATGCCTTGATGGAAGAAGTAGAGAAAACGGTAAAGCTTTCACAAACTCTTTTAGGAAAGGAACGCACTTCAGCAAGTGAAATAGCAGTATTCGTAAGCTGTGAATCTCTTTATTACGTTAACAAATGCTCAAAAATAAACACAGAAGTTATCTGCACTCAGCGCGATGCACTTGCAAGAATGGGCGCACCCTACGACCTTTTTTCATTTAACGACATCGACCGCATTGATAAAAATAAATATAAGTTGTATATCTTCCTTGATGCTTATTATATGACCGATTCACAACGGACATATATTGAAAAAGAAATAAAAAAAGATAATCGAACACTTCTTTTTCTCGGTGCTTGCGATTACGTTACCGATAACGGTTTGTCTATTGCAAACATGGAGAAAATGTGCGGATTTAAAATAGGCAAGCTTGAAAAGGACGAAAGACTCATAAACGCTTGCGACAGTACCTACGGCTACAAAAACATCAAAACTCCCACCTTCTTTATAGACGACGAATCCTATGAAATTCTCGGTCGGTTTACGGTAAGCAGAAAAGTTGGTTTAGCCAAAAAGACTTTTGAAAATTATACAACGTATTTTTCAGGTCTTGGAAATATTTCTGCAGAGGTTTTAAGAAAAATCGCAAAAGATGCAGGGGTATTTATCTACGCTGAAAACAATACGCCTATATTCGTTAACAGCGCATTTATCGGTGTTTACAACACAAGAAACGAATTTACCGAAATATTCGTTGGCGAAGACGGAAAATACAAGGAACTTTTCAGCGGGAAAATTTACGAAAGCAAAAACGGTAAAATCATTTTACAAACAGGTATATCACCTGCGCAGATGTTAATAAAGGAGTAGAAAATGAGAAAAGTAGCATTAATAACGGGGTCGGCAAAAAACACAGGTCTTGCCATCGCAAAAAAGTTTGCTTCAATGGGTTATGACCTTTGTATTACCGACAGAAACGAAGAAAATACCAAAACCACCGCAACAATTCTTGAAAAAGAATTTAACGTGAAATGCAACGGATTCCGTCTTGACCTTGAAGATAAGGAAAACATAAAAGAAGTTTTTACGAAAATAAAAGAACGCTTTTCACGTCTTGACGTTTTTATTGCCAATGCCGCCAACTTAGGCATCGGAAGCAGCGCAATAGATATGAGCGAGGAAGAATTTTTAAGCGTAATAAACGCAAACGTTTCAGGAAACTTCTTTTGCGCACAGCAAGCGGCAAGAATTATGCGAGAATCGGGTGGCGGAAGCATAGTGCTTATAGGCTCAATTCACTATAAAGGTGCTGTTCATAAAAGAAGCGCATACGCTATTTCAAAGGGTGCTATAGCTACGATGGTAAAAAGTCTTGCATTTGAGTGGGCAGAATACGGTATTCGCGTTAATCAGGTGGTACCGGGCGCAATACGGACTGCACGCTGGGATGATATTTCAGAGGAAGAAACTAAAAAGCGCAGAAGCAACTGGCCTTTAGGAATAGAATCAACGGGAGAAGACGTTGCAAACGCAGTTTATTTTATGGCGTCAGACCAATCAAAAACCGTTACGGGTAGCGAATTAGTAGTTGATTCAGGTCTTACTGCTTGTTTATTAAAATACGAAAAAGGAGAGAAATAAAATGAAAATAAGTGATATAAAAATTTATACTCTTGATGCATATCGTACCAACTGGGCATTTGTTAAGGTCGAAACAGACGAAGGTCTTTATGGTTGGGGTGAAGCAAGTCTTGGCACCAACGAAATGGCTCTTGAAGGAATGATTTCGGATCTTAAACGCCTTGTTGTTGGCAGAAATCCTTTGGAAATAGAGAAATTCCTTTTTGAAGTTTACCGTGATATGTATTGGAAGGGCGGTCCCGTTCTGATGTCAGCAATAAGCGGAATCGAAATTGCACTCTGGGATATTATGGGTAAGTTTTTTAGCACTCCCGTTTCCACGTTCTTTGGCGGACAGATAAGGGACAGAGTACCTATATATGCAAACGCTTGGTTCGTAGGTGCGCGCGAGCCTGAAGAATTTGCCCAAAAAGCAAAACAGACCGTTGCTTTAGGCATTAAAGCGCTTAAGTGGGATCCCTTTGGAAAGGCACATATGACAATTTCCAAGGAAGAAATGGAAAAAGCAATAAATATTGTTGGCGCAGTTCGTGATGCCGTAGGTAACAAAATTGAACTTTTAATTGAATGTCACGGAAGATTTGCGCCTTCAACTGCAGTTGAGATTTCAAAGGAGCTTTATCAATTCAGACCCAAATTTATGGAAGAGCCTTGCCCTCCTGATAACTTTGATTCAACCGCTTGGGTAAGAAATCACTCAATGGTTCCCATTGCCGCAGGCGAAAGATGCTATGGCAAATATCAATGTGAAGAGCTTTTAAATAAAAATGCGGTGGATTTTTTCCAGCCCGACGTTTTTCACGTAGGCGGTATGCTTGAAGGCAAAAAGGTTGCGGCAATGGCTGAAGCAAAACATATTCAGGTAAGTTTTCACAATCCGTCAGGCCCGATTTCCAACTCGGCAATCTTACAGTTGTCTTCAACCGTGCCTAATTTCCACATTCACGAAATTATGCTTACCGACAGCCATTTCAGAAAGCTGATTACAAACGAAGAGGTTGTTTATGAGGACGGTTGTATTCTTGTACCTCAAAAGCCGGGTCTTGGCATTGACGTTTGTGTTGAAGAAGTTTTGAACAGACCCTATAAGCCTCGAAATTTAAGGCATTATACGGGAACTGTTACCGATATTCGTCCAAAAAACGATTGCGAATATTATTTTAAAGGATTAGAGGGTAAGGTGTTTATATAATGAACAAAAGTGAAGTTCTTGAACTTATAAAAAACGAAAAATTCGTAGTTATTGCAAGACGCATTCCCTTGGAAAAACTTGGAAATGCTGCAAAAGCGGCTTTTGAAGGCGGTGCTAAACTTTTAGAAATCACCTTTGACCAGACAAAAAGTGATCCGATAAGCGAATTTAACGAGGCAGTTAAAAGAGTAGAAAAAATAGGTCTTTGCATCGGTGCGGGAACCGTTTTAACTGCAAAACAACTTAAAGCCGCCCACAAAGCAGGCGCAAAATTCTTTGTTGCGCCTAACGGAAATCCCAAGCTCATAAAACTTGCAAACAGATTGAAAATTGTTGCTATTCCCGGTGCAATGACTCCGACTGAAATTGTAAACGCCTACGAAAACGGTGCCGATATCGTAAAATTATTCCCTGCCGACGATATGGGTTTTCACTATCTTTGGAATTTAAGCGGACCCCTTAACCATATTCCCTTAATGATAAGCGGAGGAGTAAATATTGAAACGATTCCAAAGTATCTTGAACACGGTGCCTTTGCCCTTTCAACAGGAGTTACGGTTTTTGACCGCGCAATGCTTGAAAAAGACGATTACGAGGGAATAAAAAACCTTACAAAAGCTCATATTGAAGCAATTAAGAAATAAAAAAACAGCGACTGAAAATTTCTGTCGCTGTTTTATTTTAATAAAGTTTTACGCCCGTATCTTCAAATACTTTGTCAAGGAAGAGTTTTTGTAATCTTTCGCCTAAAGCTCTGTCCTTACCGCCAACGGAAACACCGTCAACATCGTAAACGTAAATGACATTCTTGGTGGTTGAGCAAAGAATAACTTCATCGGCATTCATAAGCTCGTCAATGGTGAAAATTCTGTTTTCAACGGGAACCAAATTTTCTTCACACACTTCCGTTAAAACCTGACGGGTGATACCGGGAAGAATAAGTGAATCTAAAGGAGGCATAATTACTTTGCCGTCCTTAATAATTAAAATACTGCTGTGTGCCGCTTCTGTTACGCGGTCACCACGGTGAAAAAGAGCCTCGGTTTTTCCGTTTGCCGTTGCCTTTTGTGCGGCAAAAACGTTGGGCATAAGGTTAGTAGTTTTAATATTGCAATACTGGAAGCGCAAATCTTCAATTTTCATCAGAGAAGCTTTTTTATTAATTGGCGGAACGCTTGTGGGTGCAGCAAACATTAAAAGATTAGGCTTTGTATTTTGCGGATATTCGTGTTTTCTTGGTGCTGAACCGCGTGAAACCTGAAGGTAAAGCATTACCTGACCCATATCGCCCATATTTAAGAGCTTTTCGATTTCTTTCTTCAATTCTTCCCTATCCATTGTAAATTCAATATCGGTTAATTTACAACTTCTGTAAAGGCGGTCAAGATGTTTATCAAGGGCAAAACACTTTCTGTCAAGAACAAGCACCGCATCGTAAACTGCATCACCGTAGAAAACAGCTCTATCCGAAAAAGGCACAGTCATTTCATCATAATTGCCAAAGACACCGTTAAAATATGCGATAGTTGCCATAAAAAAATACCTCTCAACATAAATAATACGGTTATTATATCACATTAAAATTCTCTGTGCAAGAAAATTTTCATAAACGTATTTCTTAACGCTCTTTATTTCATATATCTCTTAATCACTTCTTCTTGTAATTCAGGAGTAAGATTTATAAAGAAATCGCTATAACCGCCCACACGAACTATAAGATTTTTATAGTTTTCAGGGTGCTTTTGCGCATCAACCAAATCTTCAGCATTAAGCACGTTAAACTGCATCTGCGGAATTTTTAAGCAAATAAAACTTTTCAGCAGATAGAAAATGCTGTCCTTTACGTTTTTGGGCAAATTCATATTTACCGTAAAGCCACCGTTAAATTTATCAGGTTCAAGATAATTCAGCGAATTAAGCATAGCGGTAGGACCTTCAA
>JAZROC010000266.1:0-2150 GCA_045648525.1 Clostridia bacterium | reverse complement strand
TTTGCGGTAGTAACGTCACAAACGTCGGAAAGTGCTACCCAGTCACCAAAGGAGCACATTCTGTCTGCACCGCGAGCGCGGGCATATGCGCAAGCAAGGGGTGATTCGTCAAGACCTTCGATATCATCAACAAAGCAAGCTTTTTTAAGCTTTTCAGGCAATTTTACGCCAACTGCTGCTGAAGTTGGTGAAACGTGTTTGAAGGAGGTTACTGCAGGCAAGCCTAATGCTTCCTTTAACTCCTTAACAAGCTGCCAGCTGTTGAAAGCATCAAGGAAGTTAATGTAGCCGGGTCTGCCGCAAAGAATTTCAATGGGAAGATCACTATCATCGTGCATAAAAATTTTTGCAGGTTTCTGGTTGGGGTTACAACCGTATTTTAATTCAAAATCTTTCATTTATATACACTCCTTACTTGTTTTTGTTTACTATTCTTGAATCATATTCACCTGTTGCAAGGTCAATATAACGAACGAAAAGTGAAACCTTATTATCTTCGTTTAAGTTTTTCCAGATAATATCGGTTAAAGTGTCAATATCTGTATCGGGAAGTTCAAGTGTTTTGGGCTCGCCCTCAAAACTGGGAAGAGGATTACCGTCACACTTATATGTATGAATGAATTTTGCCTTGCCCGGCAAGGGATTTGAGTAAGCAAAAGTATATCTCTGACAGGAAGAACCGTCGCCATCGGCTGATTTTAAAATTGACATTGCATAATTCATATCACCGTTTTCAAGACGGATAATGCCTGAAATGCGGGGTGTGAAGTTAGGTGCATCGTCTTCAAACTCACGGGTTCTTAAAGCCTGTTCAAAGGTCATTTGTCTGTCCATAAGCTCGTAGATAGTATCTGTCTGGTCACCGTTTGTAACGATTGTCTTGTTACCAAGAACTCTTACGGGTGCATAAATAATCAAATGAGGATCAACCATTTTTGACTCGTCAAATGCCTGAGTTCTGATACCTTGACCGTCTTCAACGAAAACGCGGTTACGGCTGTTTTCACTTCTGCCCATAATAAAATATGCGGTAATTGCTTTTTTACCGTCTTTACTTTTGCCGATAATAATGCCTCTGCCGTGATAAGCAAGAGAATTAAGTTCATTTTCAAGAGTTTTAATTTCCATAATTACGCCCTCCAATTATCTGATAGTTGCTATGCCGTTTTCAACGGTAATTCTTTCATCACAAAGGAACTTTACTGCCTGTGGCAAAATCTTCCATTCTGCCTGCTCCATAATACGTTTTTGGAGCGTTTCAGGAGTATCATCAATAAAAACTTCAACTGCTTTTTGCATAATGATTGGTCCGCCATCACATTCAGCCGTTACAAAATGTACCGTTGCGCCTGAAACCTTAACGCCTTTTTTAAGAGCTTCTTCGTGAACGCGAAGACCGTAATAGCCTTTTCCGCAGAAAGACGGAATAAGCGCAGGGTGAACGTTAACCATTTTGTTGGGGTATGCATTACAAACAGCATCGCCTAAAATTGTCATAAAACCTGCATAAACGATAACGTCTGCCTGTTCTTCCTGAAGTGCTTTTAACATATCTTCAGTATATTTGTCAACGTCTGCATAATCTTTTCTGATAAGTGTACGTGTTTTAATACCGTTCTTTTCAGCGCGGACAAGAGCATAAGCATCAGCCTTTGATGCGATAACGCAAGTAATTTTGCCGCAACCAAGCTCTCCCCTCTTTTCAGCATCAATTAATGCCTGAAGATTTGTGCCGCCACCTGAAGCAAGAACAACAATATTTTTCTTATTCAATGATAACACCCTCATCACTTTCTATAACAGTACCGATGATATAAGCATCTTCGCCGTTTGCTTTTAAGATTTCAAGAGCTTTATCAGCTTCTTCAGCCTTAACTGCAATGCTCATACCAACGCCCATATTAAAGGTGTTGAACATATCGCGTTCAGAAATTCCACCAACTTTTTGGATGAGATTAAAGATAGGAAGAATTTTAAGAGATGCTTTATCAACTTTTACAGAGAAACCATCGGGCAAGCTTCTTGGAATATTTTCATAGAAGCCACCGCCTGTAATGTGTGAAATTGCGTGAACGTCAACCTCTTGTAAAAGCGCAAGAACTGATTTAACGTAGATTTTTGTAGGTGTAAGAAGTGTTTCACCTAACGAT
>JAZROC010000265.1:0-2549 GCA_045648525.1 Clostridia bacterium | reverse complement strand
CCATATGTTGATTATAAGGTTATGCTTGATGAATTAAATCCTGATTTTGCATTTATTCTTTGCGATAACAAAAGCAAGCCTGAAATCGTAGAGGAATGTGCAAAGCGCGGTATTAACGTTAGCATTGAAAAGCCTATGGCTATTTCTCTTGATGAATCTTTAAAAATTAAATCAACCGTTGAAAAATATAACGTTGAAGCTGTTGTTAACTGGCCCGTAATATGGCGACCATATCTTCACAAGCAACTTGCAGTTTTGGAAAGCGGTATTGTCGGCAAGCTTATAAAAGCATTTTACATTAACGGACACACAGGTCCTTTAGGTAAAGGTGCAAAGCACAGAGGAGTAAGCGAAAAAGCGCAGGAAATGACCGATGAAGAGCGCGCTTCAACATGGTGGTATTCATCAAAAAACGGTGGCGGCGCATTCCTTGATATCGGTTGCTACGGATGTTTCTTTAACGAATGGGCACGCGACAACACAAAGGACAAGCCTCTTTTTGTTATGGCGCACGCAGGTAACTACAACACACCTTTTATGGATGCACCTGACAATATGGCAGGTATAATTGAATATAAAGATTCCTTTGGTGTTGTTGAAGGCACGTGGACTGTTCCTCAAATTTCATTGCCAACGGGTCCCGTATATATGTGCACGGATGGTGTTATTTTCTGTGACGAAAATAAGGAAGTCGTTGTTATGAATTCCTTTGGTGAAAGGCTTGAAGTACCTGAAACAGATATTCCCCCACACATAAAAAATCTGCCGGACCACTACGTATATGCTAAAGAAACGGGGACTCCTTTAATCAAAACGGTTACACTTGATTTTAATATTCAGGTCATGTCAATAATTGACGGTGCAATGAAATCCGCAAAATCAGGCAAAAAGGAAAAGTTAAATGGATAAAGCTTTAATTGCAGATATACAGCGTGCCTCAATGCACGATGGTCCCGGTTTAAGAACTACCGTATTTTTCAAGGGTTGTCCATTGAATTGTGCGTGGTGTCATAACCCTGAATGTATTTCTTTTGAAAAGGAAATTTTATATTATCCTGAAAAATGTATCGGTTGCAATAAATGTGACGAAGGTTGTTTTTCAGGCGCAAAAGTTATTTGCGGAAAAGAATACACAAAAGAAGAGCTTTTAAAAGAAATTTTAATTGATAAAGATTATTTCAAAAATAACGGTGGTGTAACCTTTTCCGGTGGAGAGCCGTTATGCCAAAAAGAATTTTTATTAGAAATGATTTCGCTTTTAAAAGAGTTTAATATTTCAACTGCCATTGAAACCTCGCTTATATATTTTGATGAAAAAATTCTATCAGGCGTAGATTACATAATGGCAGATTTAAAGCTCTTTAATAATGATTTGCACAAAAAATATACAGGTGTTTCAAACAAGGTTATTCTTGAAAATTTTAAGAAGCTTGATAAACTGAACAAGCCTTACATTATAAGGACTCCATTAATAAAAAACGTTACCGACGTTGACAATATAAATAATTTTGTTTCAACTTTAAAAAATGTAGAAGAACACCAATACCTGACATATCACCCACTTGGTATTTCAAAAGCAAAAGCATTAGGAAAATTTCAGGAGAGATTTGAATGATTACTTATCGTGAGCGTTTAGCTTCAATGCGCGAAACTAAAATTCGCCATACTTTAGAAAAAAGAAAACAAAACGGGTACACCGACCTTGACGATTTTGGTACTGTACCTATAACCGCAGACTATGAAATGGAGCCCTTATACACTTCCGATAACGGCAGTTTTTATGGTTTTGAAGGTATGGCAGAAAATTTTGTGCGACTTATAAATGCGCACCCCGCCTACGTTGACCCTATGGAAATGCTTTGCGGAAGATGGCGCGATATGCTTGTAAACTACCGTGGTGACGTGCACTATATGCCCGATTGGTTAAAAAACAGACCAAAAATTATGGCACTAATGAATTCTGCCAACGAACAATGGAGCAAGCGTTGGGATGAGCAAAATTTCCCCTACGATCATTTAAAACCTTTACAGAAGTTATATAATATTCAGACCGGCATTGACGGTGATGCACACTTTGCCTGCGATTACCGAATTGGTTTTGCTCTTGGTTTTGGCGGATTATTGGATAAAATCAACAAATACAGAGAAATTAACCCTGATAAAAAAGCTTTTTATGATGCAGAAGAAAGATGCGTAAAAGCGATAATTGCTTTTATTGACAGGCACATTGAAGAAATTAAGCGTCTTTTAAAAACCGAAGATCGACCTGAAATAAAAGAGAATCTTGAAGAAATGTTACAAACCTGCGAAAACGTAAGGTTAAAAAAGCCTAAAACGCTTCAAGAAGTATGTCAATGGACTGCATTTTTCAACTGTGCTTCGCGTATGTACACCCGCGACGGCGCAGGCTTCCAGCTTGATTCTTTGCTTCTTCCCTATTATGAAAACGACATAAAAAACGGCTTAATTGATGACGAAAAGGCTAAATTTCTTATAGCTAATCTTTTGCTTATCGACCCCCACTATTATCAGATTTCGGGTGTTGATGA
>JAZROC010000264.1:0-6672 GCA_045648525.1 Clostridia bacterium | reverse complement strand
ATGCAATGAAAAGGGCAGGCTTCGACGGCTACATTTCAATGGAGTTTGAAGGCATCGAAGAAAACATAATGGCAAACAGAATAAGCATTGAAAATCTTAAACGAATGCTTGCTGAATTAGAGAAATAATAAAAAGGTTGTGCTTTTTTTAGCACAACCTTTTTTAGTCTTCATCATCTTCTTCAAAAGAATAATCGTTCAATTCTTTACAATCAAGAAACTCTGCCAATGTCATATTAAAAGCAATTGCAATTTTGTGAAGTGTTTTAACACGTGGATTTTTAGTTAATCCACGAACAATATTGTCAAGAGTAGATTGCTTTACGTTACTAATGGTTGCAAGTTTATTTATGGAAAGCCCACGTTGCTTACATAATTTAAGTATTCTGTTTACATATATATCGGAGTAATTCATAACTTCACCTTAATATATTATTTACCCATAAAAGGTTAATAATATAATAAACGCAAAAAACAACAAAATTACCCGAATACGGGTTGACAAATACGAAGGTTTTGGAATAAAATAAGAATAACCCAAATACGGGCTATTGTGAGGTGGGGTATATGTCAACTTGTATATTTTTTGGTAACAGAACTGCAACCAGTGATTTATCAGAAAAAATAATATCTAAAATATTTGATAAATGAAAAGGGCGTAAATCTCTTTTATGTAGGTAACCATGGCAATTTTGATAAAATTGTTATGCAATGTTTAATTGAAGTGAAAAAGCAGTATGAAAATATTGACTACGCAATTGTTTTGGCATATATGCCTAAAAAAGAGTTAGATTATACAGATAAGACAATTTTTTCCTGAAGGACAGGAAAGTGCACTTCCCAAATATGCAATAAATAAAAGAAATAAATGGATGCTAAAAAATGCTGATTATTTAATTACTTATGTATCACATCCTGGAAATTCTGCTTTGTTAAGGGAAGAAGCCCTAAAAAAAGGAATATGTGTAATAGATATTTTGGATAGTGATTAGAAAAAAAGTGAATGGCGAGGGCCATTCACTTTTGTTATATAACATAAAGTTCTTCGTAAATTAGGTGCTTTTATATTTTCCTATTTAATAATATTGTTAAGCGTTTTTACTTCTTCGGGAGCTTCCTTTAAAAAGTCAGTATAATTACATTCAAGAGAAATGCAATCGTCATACCCTAAAGCCATCATAGTTTCTATACAATAGCGGATATCTGCCGAACCTTCAAAGAGGGGAGCGGGCTTTCTTTGGGTACCGCTTTTTGAAACGCTTGCGCCCTGAACTTTTTCTTCAGGCGGATAAATATACATATTCTTTACGTGAATATGCTGTATTTCGTGCTTAAAACTATCAAAGAAATCTTCAGGTCGCCAGTCACAAGCAAATGTGTTGCCCGTATCACCGCATACACCAACGTTCTTTCCTGCATTTTTCATTGCATTATAGAACTTGGTGAAATTTTCTTTGCCGTTAACATATACGCCTTGCGGCTCGTAAAGAACGGTCATACCAAGCTTATTACACTCGTCAGCTATCCTGAAGGCATAGGGTAAAAGCTTTTCTAAAACGAAGTCAAAATCTTCAACGTATGTATCTTTGTCGTAAACTGCATTGCCGATTAAAGTATGCTGAAAATAGCGCGCGCCCATAGCCTTTGCAATTTCAACGTACTTAAGAACGAACTGCAATGCGCTTTCGGAATCATAAGTATCATCTTCAGGGCGTATAAGACTTGCACCTACTGTGTAGCAATCAAGTGAAAGACCTTTTTTATCAAGAAGTTTTTTATATTCCAATGCAGTTTGCATATCAGGAACAACTTCAGGATAATTATAGGCTTCCAAAATTTCTATTCCGCTACAACCAATCTCTTTTGCAACGTCAAGAGCTTTTTCAAAACTTTCATCTATGGCATAATTGCGCACAAATGACATAAGTGATATTCTCATAAACTATACCTCTTAAACAATCTCAACGGGCGCACCGTTATTTTTAGCAGAGCTTTCCTGTGCGCGCATTATTTTAATTACCTTTGCCGATTCTATAGGATTACCCATCTCAATGGGAACGTTCTTTTCCATACATTCAATGAAATGTTTAATCTCGCAATATTGGGTTGATAATCCTTGAAGCTCAGGACGAAGATTGCTTAAATCAGTTATTTCGCCCGTTTCACCATCTACCCATACAAGCTCCTTAGTGTTCATACGGTCAGAATAAATATAACCCTTTTCAAGGTTTATACGGGTATATCTCTTAAGGTGCTTGTTGTTTGGAATGCCCCAATCGCACCAGGAATGAACGAATGCACCGTTTTCATAAACCATATTGGCTGAAATTGAACCAAAGCCCGTAAAATCGGGGGCGCACTGCTTTGCAGTTGTGCTCGTATATTTGGGTAAACCAAAGAACCAATTTATAAGGTCAAGGTTATGTGCCTGCAAATCAAGCATACAACCGCCTGAGCGCGTACCGTCCTTATACCAATCCTCAAAGCTCCAATAAGGTGTGCCGTCGGCTGATTGGAAGAATGCCGATACAAGACCACCGCCCTTACCGCTGTCAAGGAAATCCTTAATGATTCTTAAATCTCTGCCAAAACGTGCAGAATGGGCAATCATAAGGTACTTGCCCGTCTCTTCTGAAACTTTAATCATTTCCATACAGTCTTCATATTGAAGGGACATAGGCTTTTCGCATACAACGTTTATGCCTGCTTTCATAAATTTAATTGCCATATCCTTGTGAAGATAAGTGGGGAGGCAAATGGAAACCATATCCAATTCTTCTTTTTCAAGCAGGTCATCAACGTCAGTATATAAGTTGAGTCCGTCATAGGGAAGCTCCGTAAGCTTTTCTTTGCGTATATCGCAGATCGCCACGAGCTTTGCAAGGCCCTCTTTCTCTAACTGTGCATAGGCATTTCTGTGTGTTCCGTGAATAAAACCACAACCAATAATTGCTGCTTTTAACATTTTTCAAAAACTCCTTTTATATTATTATTGACATTTTTACAATAATATTTTAGAATAAAACTACGGTGTTTCCAATGAATATATTGACTTGTTTTATGTGAATATTGACATAGGGGGTGTTTTGTTGGAAGATTTTGTATATGAGCATCACTTAAAAATTAAGGAAGATACTTTTTGCCCGTTCAAAGTCACTTTTTCAAAAAACCACACAACCGATACGGGCACGTATTGGCATAAGAATATTAAAATTTTCCTTTTTACCGACGGCAATGCCAGTTTGCAATACGGCTCAAATTCCTTTGAGGTAACGGCAAATGATATAGTTATAATGAATTCCGATACGATTCATCGCATTTATAATAAGAAAAATTTATACTATTATTTTTTAATAATTGACGAAGCCTTTTGCTATGAAAACGGTATAGACGTGGAAAAATGTATTTTCGAAAAGAAAGTTTTTGATGAAAAAGCAATAAAGCTTTTTATGGATGCGGCGGAAAGCGTTAAAAATTATAGAGAAAATGAAATTTTTTCAAGCACGAAAGCAAGGTGCGCTGTTTTAAATCTTTTGACCTATTTGTGTATGAATCACCTTCAATCCTTTGATGCAGTAAAAGACAATCAACAGTTTTCGGAAAAATACGTAAAGGATACCATAAAATATTTAAATGATCATTTTACCGAAAAGATAAAACTTGAAACGTTAGCCTCCTTATGCGGAGTCACAAAATTCTATTTAACAAGAGAATTTAAACGTTTTACAGGGCAAACTATTTTCAATTATATAACTGTACTTAGGTGCAAAATGGCGCAAAACTGTCTTTTAAGAGGAATGTCCGTAACGGAAACTGCCATCACTTGCGGGTTTGATGACGTTTCAAGTTTTTCACAAACTTATAAAAAAACAATGGGTGTTTTGCCAAGCACCGTAAAAAAGCAATTCGGAAAATAAGATTTCTGTTTTTAAGGAACGAATCCCCTTAGTGTAGACATTTCTGACTACTCTAAGGGGATTATGTCGTATTTATTCTTTTATCAAATTAAACGCACCGCATTTCAAAACGTTAACAACGTCGTCTTGCGTTTTTAAGCGCTTTGCAGTTTCAATACCACCGTTGCAGGCACCGTATTCACCGTGGGCATCACCGCCTGAAACAAGAAGTATTTCTTTGTGGTTTTCAACGTATTCTTCCGCTTCCATATTATTAAGCTGGGTATTGCAATAGTTATAAATTTCAATACCGTCAATAAAATTTTGCATAACACCAATTTCTTTTATATAATCGCGATCTCTGAAAGGGTGTGCCTGATATATGAGCACGTTATACTGTTTTAAAGTTTTATACCATATTTCAGGGTTCATAGTATCAAGTTCAGGGTGATTATATAACATTTCAGGAGTAATGCCGTAAACGAGAATTTCTCTGCCGCCGCCAACACCTTGCTCAATACCAAAATGAATATCTAAATCCAACTTTTCGCCTGCTTCTTTAAATGCAATATAGTCGTCCTCATAGGCTTTAACAAACTCTGCCCAAGGTAATTTTCTGTCAATGCCGGTGTTACCGCCTTTAAAATGATTAGTGATAACTCCACCCTGAAAACCGCCCTTTTTTAATATATCAGCCATTTCTTCAGGCGAAACTTTAGCACAAGCACTGCACGGAAAAGTGTGCATATGCATCTGATACTTGTATTTTATCATAAGTCGATAACCTCCATATAAACGTCGTTTTTAGGAATATTCATTCTTTGTGCCACTTGTTTGATGGCGCTTTTTTTATCAACACCATTATTTAATAATAACTGAACTTGCTCTTTTATTGATAAACTTTCAAATTCTTCAGTTAAAGCGTTTTCTTTTTCGGCTAAAACAAGCACAAATTCGCCCTTTATCGTGGGCAATTTTTCCTGCCATTGATTTAATGGGAAAGTAACACATTCTTCGTGAATTTTAGTAATTTCTCTAACGATTGCAATTTCCCTTGAACCTAACGCGTCTGCTAAATCTTCAATAGTCTTTTCTAAATGATGTGGACTTTCGTGCAAAATAACTGCGCGAGGCTCTTTTTTTAATGCTTCAATGCGCTCTTTGCGCTCTTTTCCCGTTTTGGGTAAAAATCCCTCAAAAACAAAGCGGTCGCACTTAAAGCCTGAAAGCACAAGGGCGCAAAGTCCTGCATTTGCACCGGGAAGAACTGTTACGGGCAAGTTTCTTTCTCTTGCCTTTTTTACCAAAATATAACCGGGGTCGGAAATGCAGGGCATACCTGCATCTGTTACAAGCACAATATTTTCACCATTTTCAATTCTGTCTAAAATCTGCTCTGAACGTGATTGCTCGTTATGCTCGTGGTAAGAAATCAGAGGTTTGTTTATTTCGTATTTAAAAAACAATGATGCGCTGTGTCGGGTATCTTCGCAGGCAATGGCATCACATTCCTTTAAAACTCTTAAAGCGCGCAAGGTTATATCTTCAAGATTGCCTATTGGTGTTGCACAGATATATAATGCCATTTAATTTTCCTCCACGTGATATATACGGTTGATTTCGTCATTTAAGTTGCCGTCTTTATCATAAATGCATAAGGTCGGCTCCCAATTCATATATGATTTGCCCTCTTTTACACCTTCAATTAAAACTACGTAAGCGGGAGTGTGTGGGCGCGCCTGAACGGGACGAATACGTTTAGGCTCAATATTATATTTTCGCATTGTGGCAAAAATATCAACAATTCTGTCCGAATGATTTATCATAGCAAATCGCCCGCCATTTTTTAAAAGATAGTTTGCGGCTATGCACACGTCGTCTAAAGTGCAGGTAGC
Organism: Clostridia bacterium; assembly: GCA_045648525.1. GTDB lineage: Bacteria > Bacillota > Clostridia > Christensenellales > QALW01 > UMGS1322. The sequence continues at coordinate 882 of JAZROC010000264.1, read as the reverse complement.
TTCGTGCTTTGAAATGGAGTGGGCATCATCCTTGTTGTGTTCACCGCTATTATCTTTTTTATAGGGCGGATTGCAAACTACCGTTGAATATTTACAAGAGGGAAGTACTCCCTTTAAATTTCTTAAATCACAGTTATGCACGGTGATTTTATCTTCAAGGTTATTAAGCTTTACTGTGCGCGTTGCCATTTCAGCCATAAAATCCTGAATTTCAACGGCATCGCAGTGAACGTATTCGTGTCTGCCGTATAAAAGTATAGGCAAAATGCCCGTGCCCGTACCTAAATCGCAAATTTCAGCGTTTTTCTTTACTGTTGCAAAGTCGGCAAGTAAAACTGCATCTGTGCCAAAACAGAAATATTCAGGGTTCTGAATAATCTTCAGACCCCTGAACTGTAAATCGTCTATTCGTTCGTTTTCTTTTAAAAACTCCATCAGATAATCCTTCTTCCCCAGGAGAAATGTGTTTTATAGTAGTTTTGTGACATATTTGAAATAACTGTTTTTCTTGCTGAACCTGACGAAGCGTGTGCAACCTGACCGTTACCTAAATAAATTCCCGCGTGGTCGGATAAATCGCTGTCCTTCATCGTGTTAAAGAACACAAGGTCGCCAACGCGAAGGTCTTCAATTTTAGTAATCTTTGTTCCTCTGTCCATATAACCCTGCGAATATGCCGTGCGGGGCAGGCTTATGCCGAAATGTCTGTAAACGAAGCAGGTGTAGCCTGAACAGTCGAAAGTTTTAGGTCCGTTTCCGCCTAAAACGTAGGGAATACCAAGATACTGTTTTGCGTAATCTGCTATCTGCTGACCTAATGATGAATTTGAGCTTGAGGTATTAGGCGTTGTTTGTGCGCCTGATGAAGCAGGTGTCTTTGAA
>JAZROC010000263.1:0-1077 GCA_045648525.1 Clostridia bacterium | reverse complement strand
ATATCGGAAACGCGGGTACAACCTAAAAGCGAAATTTTACCCATATAACTTACATTTTCAAGAGCCTGCTCAAGTGCTCTGCCAACGCCCGTAACTTCAACTATATTCTTTACTTTTTTGCCTTTGGTGATTTCAAGAATTTTTTCGTTAAAATCAGGCGCAGACGGGTCTAAAGCAAAATCAGCACCTAATTTTAAGGCAAGTTCGCGTCTTTCGGGGTTAAGGTCGGCGGCAATTAAGGGATAAACACCGCTATTGCGCAAAAACTGAATTGAAAACATACCTAAAAGGCCTAAACCCATAACCATTGCCGATTCGCCAAGCTCTGCTTCAAGTTTTCTTACACCGCCAAGACCCATGGTTGCGATAATAACGAAAGCGGCTTCAAGTGAATCCACTTTTTGTTCAGCAAGGAATATTTCATCATCCCTGCGCACGTTATAGTTTGAGTGCACACCGTGGTAAACAAGCACTCTGTCACCGATTTTACATTTTGTAACTTCTGCGCCCCTTTCAATTACGGTACCGACACCGCAGTAGCCTAACATACGCGGAAAAGATTTATCGGACAAACAGAAAGTTTTACTTCCCAATAAATTTGCTCTTTCCGTGCCCCCCGAAATTACCGTATAATCCATTTTTACCATTACGTCGTGGGGGTCTTCAATGTTTATTTCAGTATCGAGAAACTCTGCCGTTTCAGGTTTTGTAAAAATAATTTGTTTTCTTTTCATTTTATTCTCTCCAATCAAGTTCTCTTATTGCCCTTGAAAAACTTCTTAAATCAAGTTGCTCGTGATGTGCATTTTCACCGTAACGTTCAACGCAGAATGCAAGGTGTGCGCCAAGCATAGGGTTGACTATTCTTGTAATTTTGCCCTTTTTTCCTGAACAATGGAAATGAATTTTGCATTTTGTGATTTCTTTTTTCAGCGTTATCATCGTTTTGAAGTTTTCTGCCAATTCCTCATCAGTATCGCAGGGAATAACAAGTTTTATAATGTCAGGATTCCTCGTTTCAAGCAATTTACACAATGAAACACATTCTTCGGTGTTAAGGTTTACCTGCGTGTGACA
>JAZROC010000262.1:0-4949 GCA_045648525.1 Clostridia bacterium | reverse complement strand
CGGGCGAGGAAGAACTTGCATCGCAACTTAAAAGCATTTCCGATATGCTTTTCGCCCTGGCAGACGAAGTTTCCTGCCTACCGCAATTTGACAAGGAAATGGAAAATCAGGTGCGCGATATTCTTCAATCGAGAATGGGCAACGTAAAACGAGTTTCCTGCCGAAAAAAAGGGGAGAGCCACGTACTGAATCTTTCGGTAAAAGAAAACAACAAAAACACAAGAGAAAAAATTATAAAATCCTTGGAGGAAGGCTTTTTGGGCAGATATCGTTGTCTTAAAGGCGCAACCGATATTCAGGGCGGTTTTTCAGGAAGTTTTGCGCCCCTGCCACGCTTTGACGTTGATGCAGTTATTTTGCGAGAGAAGAAAAAAGGGCAGACGGTGTGCGGTGATTCCTTTACCTTCTTTGACGTTGAAAACGATAAATACGTTGCCGCTATCAGCGATGGTGCAGGAAGTGGAGAACGGGCGAAAAGAGAAAGTGAATCTACTCTTGATTTGCTTGAAACTTTTTCGGAAGCCAACGTTTCACGAAATGAAATGTTTAAAACAATGAATCGGCTTATGCTCGTAAAAGGCGAAAAAGAGGACTATTCCACCGTTGACGTAACTGAATTTGACCTGCAAAGCGGTATTATGTACTGGACGAAAATTGGTGCGGTGCCGGGATATATTTTAAGAAACGGCAAAGTGGAAAAGGTTGAAACCGGTGGTCTGCCTATGGGTATAGTGACGGGGGTAAATCCTGTCACAACTAAAAAAATCGTTCTTGAAAATGACGTTATTGTACTTGTTTCAGATGGGATTTATGACGGACTTAACGTAGGTAACGAGGATAAAATTTCCGATATACTTAAAGCATATTCAGCGGAAAGTCCAAAAATTATGGCGCAGAATATTCTTACTGCCGCCCAGAAAACCACCGTTAATGACGATATGACCGTTATGGTTTTGAAGGTAAAGGCGGCATAATATTTTAAAATAATATAAAATGGTATTGCGTAAATTCTTAATATAATGTATAATACGAAGAACGAGGTGATACTATGGAGCTTTTACAGTTAAGATATTTTTATGAAAGCGCAAGAACTGAAAGTTTTAATAAGACGGCTGAAAAATTCAACGTTCCCTTAACGTCAGTTTCGGCGGCAATAAAAAGGCTTGAAAAGGAACTTGGTTGTTCTCTTTTTGACAGACAGTCAAACCGCGTCGTTTTAAATAATAACGGCAAGCGTTTTCAGCAATCGTTGGGCCAAGCATTTTTCTATCTTGATGCGGCAGTTGAAAACGTAAGGTTTAAGGATAACAGAGAAGTTAAAATTTTCGTGCGAAGTACGCGCAGACTTATTTCAGATAAAATAATAAGTTATAACCAAAAATATCCGGAAGTTTCCTTTAAGACTACCTTTAATTTCAACGAAAACGATTTTTCTGATTACGATATTATAATTGACGAGGACAAGGATACATATTTTGAGTATGAAAAATTTCAACTTTTCAGTATGCCCGTTAAGTTGATGTGCTCAAAAAATCATCCTATTGTCAATAAAGATTTATCACTTATAGAACTTGCAGGTGAAAATTTTATTTCTATCGGTGAGGGTAGTAATATGCACGATATTCTGTTAAGTGCCTGCAAGCGTGCAGGATTTTCACCTGATATCAAGGTTGTCTGCAACGATATTGAATGTTATGAAAAGTTCATTGCTTCAGGTGTTGGTATCGCTATCGGCACCGAGCGAAATCACCCCGATATTGCGTATCTTAACGTTTTGGATTTTAATAAACACTATAACGTTTACGCGTACTATAAAAAGGAAGCGTATTTCGGAAACGTTAAAGGCTTCGTTGATTTTTTAAAAGAGAAATAATTAAAACCCCTTAAAAATATCAGATGATAGTTTTAAGGGGTTGTTTTTATATTTCTTCCATAATTGCTTCAGCAGCGCTTTTTCCTGCACCCATTGCAAGAATAACTGTTGCCGCGCCCGTTACGGCATCACCACCTGCATAAACGGCATCTTTGCTTGTTTTGCCGTTGTCAGCCGTGATAATTCCGCCTCTTTCGTTAACGGAAAGACCTGAAGTTGTGTCTTTTATCAAGGGGTTAGGCGAAGTTCCGATTGCCATAATTACCGTGTCAACGTCAATACAGAAATGACTGTCAGGAATTTCAACGGGACTTCTTCTGCCTCTTTCATCAGGCTCGCCAAGCTCCATCTTAATACATTCAATTTTGTTTACGTTGCCGTTTTCGTCACCAAGAATACGGGTTGGGTTATTAAGAAGCATAAATTCTATGCCTTCTTCCATTGCGTGTCCAACCTCTTCTTTTCTGGCAGGAAGCTCGTTTACCGAACGACGGTAAATTATATAAACCTTGTCAGCACCTAATCTCAAAGGAGACCGTGCCGCATCCATTGCAACCTTTCCGCCACCTACATCGGCATCACTTTTGCCTTTCTTTATGGGGGTGTCTGCACCGTCAATATATGCTTTCATAAGGTTTGTACGTGTCAAAAATTCGTTTGCCGAATATACACCTTTCAGGCTTTCACCTTCAATACCCATAAAGCGCGGAAGTCCTGCGCCTGTGCCGATAAACACGTATTCAAAGCCTTCTTCAAAAAGCTCATCAACGGTAAGAGTTTTACCTATAATTGTGTTTGTTTCAATATTAACACCCAACTGTTTAAGGGTATTAACTTCTTTTTCAACGATTTTTTTGGGCAGACGGAATTCAGGAATACCGTAAACAAGAACACCGCCGGCAACGTGTAACGCTTCAAAAACAGTTACGTCATAACCTTTTTTTGCCAAAGTGCCTGCGCAGGTAAGTCCTGCGGGACCTGAACCTACAACGGCAATTTTATGTCCGTTAGAAGCAGGTTTAACAACTTCTTTGCCAAATTGATTATGCCAGTCTGCAACAAAACGCTCAAGTCTGCCAATACCTACGGCTTCGCCTTTAATGCCGCGCACGCATTTTGCTTCACATTGCTTTTCCTGCGGGCAAACTCTGCCACAAACGGCAGGCAAACTGGAAGAACGGCTTATTATTTCATATGCTTCTTCAAAGTCGCCAACGCGAACTTTTTCAATAAAAGCAGGAATATTTATTTTAACCGGACAGCCTGACACGCAGGGCATATTTTTGCAGTTAAGGCAACGAACGGCTTCATTTATTGCAGTTTCTTCACTGTAGCCTAATGCAACTTCTAAAAAGTTTTTTGCCCTTTCTTCTGCACTTTGGGTGGGCATTATGTTCTTTTTATTTATATCCATTACTTTGCCCCCCTAAAAAGATTACAGGTTTTTTCGTAGGAATGTTTTTCAAAATCTCTATACATACCCGAACGCATCAAAGCTTCGTCAAAATCAACTTCATAGCCGTCAAAATCGGGACCGTCAACGCAGGCAAATTTAGTTTTACCGCCAACGCTAAGGCGACAACCACCGCACATACCTGTGCCGTCAATCATAATCGGATTCATTGAAACCGTGCATTTTACGTTATAGGGCTGTGACGTTTTTGCAACGAACTTCATCATAACAAGGGGACCTATTGCAAAAACCTCCTGAATATTTTTGTTTTCTTCAAGAATATCCTTTAAAGGCTCGGTAACAAGTGCTTTTTTGCCGTACGAGCCGTCATCGGTAACGATAGTAAGTGTGTGCGAAACCTTCTTAAATTCGTCCTCCAGAATAACAAGGTCTTTGTTGCGGAAGCCGATTATTGAATGAACTTTTACACCCTTTTCAAAAAGAGCGCGGGCAATGGGCAAAGCAATGGCACAACCAACACCGCCACCTACAATAACTGCTTCTTTAAGACCGTCGATTTCAGTTTTTCTGCCTAAAGGTCCTGCAAAATCAGAAATATATTCGCCTTCGTTTTTGTGGTTAAGTTTTTCTGTTGTTGCACCAACTATCTGAAAAATTATATCAACCGTGCCATTTTCGCGGTCAAAACCTGCAACGGTCAAAGGGATTCTTTCACCGTTTTCATCAACGCGAAGAATTATAAATTGACCTGCCTCTGCCTTTTTTGCAACGCGTGGGGCAAGTATGCTCATAAAAGTAACGGTTGGGTTAAGTTCTATCTTTTTAACAATTTTGTACATTTATTTTCCTTCTAACATTTCAATACGTTCATTAAGTTTTTTAAGTGCCTGCTGAACAGGGTCAGGTACGTGGGTATGGTCAAGAATATCAACCTTTTCGCCTTTAACACGTACAACCTTGGCAGGTACACCAACAGCTGTGGCATTTTCGGGTATTTCGTTTAAAACAACTGCATTGGCAGCAATTCGTGCATTATCACCAACGGTAAATGAGCCTAACACCTTTGCACCTGCACCAACTAAAACGTTGTTGCCTAAAGTGGGGTGGCGCTTGCCCTTTTCTTTACCTGAACCGCCTAATGTTACACCCTGATACAAAAGACAGTCATCACCGATAATTGTGGTTTCACCGATAACAATGCCCATACCGTGGTCGATTACAAGACGTTTGCCGATTGTTGCACCGGGGTGAATTTCAATACCTGTGCGCTTTCTTGATTTTTGCGAAATGCTTCGTGCAATATAAAAGAAACCTTTTTTGAAAAACCAATGGGCAATTCTGTGGTCAATAACTGCACGCACACCGGGGTAAAGTAAAAATATACTTATTTTACTTCTTGCGGCAGGGTCGCGCTCTTTATAAGCCTCAAGAAGTTCGTTTAATTCTTTTAACATATACTGCTCCAATTTAATATTAATATATACATATATTATAATGTTTAAGAAAAATTAGTCAACGCTTTTTGAATATTCCATCACAAAATATCGACAGAATTAACTTGAATTTATTATAATTTTGTGATACAATAAATAAAAGTTAAGTATTATAACAAATTTTGAGGTCATAATGAATTTATTTAAACGACTTGATATCGCCATTGAT
>JAZROC010000261.1:0-7184 GCA_045648525.1 Clostridia bacterium | reverse complement strand
CTAAGACCGCTTGGCCTCCGACTTCTGTACGAACCTTATAAACAGCCTTCTTTTCGCCTTCGTTGCGTTCGATTTCTCTCTCATAGAGATAAGCCATCATTCTGCGACGAGCGTTAAGACGGTCAGGTCCGTCATTCTTAACTTCGGTATCAACCTTCTGACCCTTGTCGTTAAGCTTTGACTTTGTAACTGTAATAACATCTTCATAGGTCTTGATGCCCATGGTGATGATTTTTTCAGCCTGCTTACGAACTTCTTTAGCACGAGCTTCAGTTGTTTCGATACGGCCATACCATAAGAGATCGGTAGTAAGACCACGCATTACAGCAACACGCTGGTCAGTAGGTCTGTTAAGCTTTCTGTTACCGGCCATTTTATTATCCTCCTAATTAATCTTCGTTGTTCTTGAGTTTAAGTCCAAGTGAAGCGAGTTTCTGACGAACCTCGTCCATAGACTTTTTACCAAGATTACGAACTCTCATCAAATCAGCTTCATCAAGCTGTGCAAGTTCCTGAACGGAATTGATGTTTGCACGCTTCAAGCAGTTATAAGAACGTACTGAAAGATCGAGTTCATCAATAGTAATATCAGGCATTTTTGCCTGGGGAGCAGCCCCATCCTTGTCCTCAGCAAGCTGAATACCGCCTGCATTATCAGCAAGGTTAACAAAAAGTGCGAGATAATCGTTCATAACTTTAGCGGCTATGCTTATAGCCTCATCAGGTCTGATAGAACCATCTGTCCAAACGTCAAGGATAAGCTTATCGAAGTTGTCATCTCTGCCAACACGTGCGCTCTGCACAAGATAGCTTGCCTTTAAGATAGGAGTATAGATTGAGTCAACAGCGATAACGTCAATAGGCATATCGTCTGACTTGTTCTTATCAGCAGGAATATATCCCATACCTTTATCAATAATAATCTCCATATTAAGTACGCCGCCATCGTCGATAGTTGCGATATGAAGGTCTTTATTGATTATTTCAAGTGTACTATCACCCTTGATATCACCTGCCGTAACTTCGCAAGGACCAACTGCATTAATAGTTGCTGTGATAGGTGTGTCACTATTGAGCTTCATAGCAAGGTTCTTAATGTTGAGAATGATGTTGGTAACGTCTTCCGCAACACCGGGAACTGTTGAAAACTCATGTAAAACGCCCTCAATGCGAACCTGAGTTGCCGCTGCGCCGGGCAGAGAGGATAACAAAATTCTACGGAGAGAATTGCCCAAGGTATCGCCAAAGCCACGACGAAGGGGTTCTACTACGAACTGTGCGTATTTTCCATCTTCGCTGACCTGCTTACACTCGATAACCGGCTTAATAATTTCTATCATATGTTTTAACCCTCCTACAAAATTTAAGCGATATTACCTGGAGTACAACTCAACAATAAGGTGCTCCTCAATACTAAGGTCGATATCTTCTCTCTTAGGAAGTTCAACAACCTTACCGCAAAGATCCTGGCAATTAAGCTCAAGCCATGCGGGAATAGTCTTGTTTGTACCTTCACGCATTGCCTTGAATTTTTCAATGCTTGTTGAGTTCTCTGCAATAGCAATAACGTCGCCTGCCTTAACGATGAAGGAAGGAATGTTAACCTTCTTGCCGTTAACAGTGATGTGACCGTGGTTAACAATCTGTCTTGCCTGTGCACGAGAATCACCAAAACCAAGACGGTAAACAACGTTATCAAGACGGCGCTCAAGCAATTGAAGCATATTTTCACCTGCTGCGCCCTTCATATTTGTAGCCTTTGTGAAGTAGCTGTGGAACTGCTTTTCAAGCATACCATAAGTTCTTCTTGCCTTCTGCTTTTCGCGAAGCTGAAGTCCATATTCGCTTGTCTTTCTGCGGCTCTTAGCATGCTGGCCGGGAGCTGTTCCTCTCTTTACTACAGGACACTTTGCACTATAGCAACGGTCGCCCTTCAAGAAAAGCTTCTGATTTTCGCGGCGGCACAAACGGCATACCGCTTCAGTATATCTTGCCATAATTTTCTGTCCTCCTGATTATACTCTTCTGCGCTTAGGCGGTCTGCATCCGTTGTGGGGGATGGGGGTAACATCTTTAATCATGCTAACCTCAAGACCTGCTGCCTGAAGTGCTCTGATAGCTGCTTCGCGTCCGCTGCCGGGTCCCTTAACGTAAACCTCAACAGTGCGAAGGCCGTGTTCCATAGCTGCTTTAGCTGCTGTTTCAGCAGCTGTCTGTGCTGCGAAAGGTGTGCTCTTTTTAGAGCCACGGAAACCAAGTCCGCCTGCACTTGACCAGCTGATAGCATTACCATTTACGTCAGTAATAGTAACGATTGTGTTATTAAATGATGAGCAGATATGTGCTGCACCGCGCTCGATATGTTTCTTCTCGATACGGCGACGTCCGCCCTTTTTAACAGCTTTTGCCATAAAAATTCACCTTTCCTTACTTTTTCTTCTTTGCGGCTACAGCCCTCTTGGGACCCTTACGGGTACGAGCGTTCTGCTTTGTGTGCTGTCCGCGAACAGGGAGGCCCTTGCGATGTCTAACACCGCGATAGCAGCCGATTTCAACAAGACGTTTGATATTGAGAGCAACTTCTCTACGAAGGTCGCCTTCTACCTGAACGTTTTTGTCAATATAGTCTCTTATTAAGTTAACCTCATCCTCGGTAAGGTCTCTTACACGGGTATCGGGGTTAACGCCGGTTTTTTCAAGAATTTCCTTAGCGATTGCAGGGCCTACACCGTAGATTGACTGCAATGAAGCCTCAACTCGCTTATCCTTTGGTATATCTATACCAGCGATACGTGCCATTAAGTACACCTCCAAAATTTTGGTTTTAAAAAATAGATTTATAGTTTTTGTATATAAAAGCCCATCAGGTAAACAGAAAAATCTGTCAGCCGCACCTGAATTATGGCCTTATTGTTGTTTTTAGGGAAAATCCCTAAACGCACAGATAACAGGGTCTAAAAATCAGCCCTGTCTCTGCTTATGGCTCTTATCAGCGGAACAGATAACCATTACTTTACCGTGACGCTTGATGAGCTTACATTTATCACACATAGGTTTAACGCTAGGTCTTACTTTCATTACAATAACCTCCTCAGTTTTTGCTGCGCCATATGATACGACCTTTGGTCAAATCATATGTTGAAATTTCTACTGTTACCTTATCACCGGGTAACACCTGAATATTGTTCATTCTAAGCTTGCCGGCGATATGTGCCAGAATCTTGTGACCGTTTTCAAGCTGAACCTCAAATACGGCGTTCTTCTTTGATTCGGTAACAACGCCTTCAACTTCAATGACATCTTCCTTAGACATGGATTCACTCCTCGCCTTTATTAGCGTTTATTTTTATCGCCTCACGAACAAAGGGGTTCGTCAAGGCATAATTATTTATGAGCTTCTGTTTTACTTCTTCGCAAGAATTTTGAAAAACAAGATGTTTTATCTTCTTTTTCTTGGGTTTTTCAACCTTATGGGCCTTGCCATCGGAAATAAGCACGTACTGCTCATCCAATATTCCTACTACAAAAAAACTTTTTCCGGCATCTCTGCCTGCGGTGGAACAGACTTTATCTCCTAAAGAAAACATCTGTACCCTCCTTAAATTACAACGTTGGGGTCGGTAATTATAACGGGTTCACCGTCAATAACAGCCACAGTATTTTCATAATGTGCGCTTACTTTGTTATCCAAAGTAACGGTGGTCCAACCGTCCGATAAAACCTTTACCTTTTCTGTGCCTAAATTAATCATAGGCTCAATGGCAAGCGTCATACCGTTAACAATTCTCGTACCGTGCCCCGATGCACCGAAGTTGGGAATTTCAGGAGATTCATGCAAATCTCTGCCAACACCGTGTCCGGTAAAATCACGTACGATACCATACCCGAACTGTTCAATATAATTCTGCACACCGTGCGAAATATCAGAAACTCTGTTTCCCACACGGGCAAAGCGCATACCTTCATAAAAAGACTGTTTTGTTCTTTCAACAAGCAATCTTTTTTCCTCTGCTACGTCACCTACAATAAAAGTACGTGCCATATCAGTGTGAAAGCCTTTGAGGAAAACACCGCCGTCAACACTTACAAGGTCGCCCTCTTTGATAATCTTATTACCTTTTGGGATACCGTGTATAACTTCCTCATTAACAGATATGCATAATGTTTTGGGAAAACCATACATTCCAAGGAAAGACGGTTTTGCGCCATTACATATTATATACTTATATGCTAATTTGTCAAGTTCAAGTGTACTCATTCCTGCTTTTATGCTATTTTCAAGCATTTCCATACAGGAAGCAAGAATTTTTCCGCCTTCGGCCATTATTTTAAGTGCGCTTTCGTTTTTAATGCACAGCATTAGATAGCCTCCAGTACCTTAACGATACTTTCAAAAACCTCATCAGCAGACTGATTACCGTCAACTGACTTAACGCTTTCACCGTAGTAGGCGATTAAAGGCTTTGTTTGTGCGTTATAAACATCAATTCTTGACTTAACAGTTGCCTCATTGTCATCTGCTCTCTGAACAAGCTTTTCACCGCAAGCGGGGCAAAGGTCAGAAGTAAGTGTGTTTTTATGGTAAGTACCTGCACACTTGGGGCAGATGCGTCTGCCGGTAATTCTGTCAAGCAGCAAATCAGTATTAACATCAATATTCAGTACGCAATCAAGGCTTGCGATAGCTTTAAGACCATCAGCCTGAGCTATTGTACGGGGGAAACCGTCAAGGAGGAAGCCGTCTTTACAGTCTTCACGTTCCAAACGGTCCTTGAGCATGGCAAGAGTAACCTCATCGGGAACTAACTTGCCTGCGTCAATATATGTTTTAGCCAATTTGCCAAGTTCGGTATTGTTGCCCATATTCTCGCGGAACATATCGCCCGTTGAAATGTGGGGAATACCGTATTTTTTACAAATTTGAGCAGCCTGGGTGCCTTTGCCGGCACCCGGAGCTCCTAATAAAATCATTTTCATTGCTATTCCCTCATCAGTCAAGGAAGCCCTTGTAGTGACGCATAACCATCTGGCTTTCAAGCTGCTTTGTAATCTCAATGGAAACGCTTACGATAATAAGTAAGCCTGTTGATGAGAACGTAAGAGCAAGACCAAGAACGGTGTTAACGTCGAAGTTAGGAATAGTTGAAAGGATTGCACTTGCCAGCATCGGTATGCTTGAAATTACACCAAGATACAAGCCGCTGAAAAGAACAAGTCTCTTTGATACCTTGTTAAGGTAATCGGTGGTGGGCTTACCGGGTCTGATACCCTGAATAAATCCGCCGTATTTCTGAAGATTTTTGCTTGTTTCTGCTGCGTTAAAGGAAATTGCGGAGTAGAAGAAAGCGAAGCCGATTGTTAAAAGGAAGCTTGCAATCATATATCCCCAAGTGCCCTGACCGAGCCACTTTGTATAGAATGTCTCAAACTTACTGCCTGACCAGAACATACCTGTAAGGATGCTGGGGAACATAAGAAGTGACATTGAGAAAATAAGGGGAAGAACACCGCAGGAGTTAGGCTTAATGGGCATATAAGTGCTCTGTCCGCCATAAACCTTTCTGCCTGAAACACGCTTAGCATACTGAATACTGATTCTTCTTTCGCCAAGCTCAACAAAAATAACAACAACGATTAATGCAACGATAGCAAGGATAACGAGGGGAAGAATCCACCAAAGAGCGTTATTACCTAAAGCAGAATTGCTTGCTGCTGTTGCAAAGTAGTTTTCTACAGTTACGGGGAAACGTGCGATAATACCAACGAAGATGAGCATTGAAATACCGTTTCCAAGGCCCTTTTCGCTGATGCGGTCGCCAATCCACATAGCAACTGCAGTACCTGCTGTAAGTGAAAGACCGATAAGCACGTATGCAAGAACAGGATTGATACCTGCAACGAGCATGCTGCTTCCGCTTGCCTGCAACTGTGAGTTGAAAGCATAACAAATACCTACAGCCTGAAGGAATGCAAGACCGAAAGATGTGTATCTTACGATTTTGTTAATTTTTTCTCTGCCGTTTTCTTCACGTGCCATTCTTTCGAGGGCAGGAATAACAACCTGGAGAAGCTGAATGATAATTGAAGCGTTAATATAGGGTGAAATACCCATAGCCATAAAGGTATAGCCCTGAAGAGAACCACCGGTGATGATATTCATCAAACCCCAGATGTTCTCGTTAGCGCTTGCAATACCGTTTGTGATGATGGTCGGATCGATACCTGGAGTGGGAATGTAACAGCAAAGTCTGTAAAGAAGAAGCATAAGAAGAGTGAATAAAATCTTCTTACGAAGCTCAGGGAGCTTCCAAGCATTCTTGAATACTGAAAACATTTATACCACCTCAGCCTTTCCTCCGAGCGCCTCAATTTTCTGCTGAGCCGTACGGGTAAAGGCTGCAACCTGAACAGTAAGTCGCTTTGTAAGTTCACCGTTTCCAAGGACCTTAACGCCATCTTTCTCGATTTTTGAAATCAAGCCTTTTTCCTTAAGAAGTTCAGCTGTAACAACTGTATCTTCTTCGAAAATGTCAAGCTTTGATACGTTTATCTCTGTGTAAATCTTGCTGAAGGGGTTAAAGAAGCCACGCTTAGGAAGTCTTCTTGTAAGGGGCATCTGACCACCTTCGAAGCCGGGACGAACGCCACCGCCTGAGCGAGCATTCTGACCCTTATGACCTTTACCGGAGGTCTTGCCTAAACCACTGCCGGGACCTCTGCCTCTGCGGCGACCGGTCTGAACAGCACCCTCTGCGGGTCTTAAATCTACTAATTTCATTGTCTGTACCTCCGCTTAGTCGTTTACTTCTTCAACTGTTACAAGGTGCTTAACTTTGAAAATCATACCGCGGATAGCAGCATTGTCAGCCTGTGTAACTGTTGAGTGTAATTTTTTAAGGCCAAGAGCCTGAACTGTAGCAATCTGATCCTTTTTGCATCCGATTGTACTTTTTGTTAATGTAATCTTTAACATTGTAAAATCCTCCTTAGCCTAAAATCTCGTCAACTGACTTGCCGCGCATTTCTGCGATTTCTTCAGCTGATTTTAAGGAAGCAAGACCTGCAATAGTTGCCTTTACGCAGTTAGCGGGGTTGTTTGAACCCTGGCTCTTTGTAAGAATATCGCGAACGCCAACCATCTCAAGTACGTCACGTACAGGACCGCCGGCGATAACACCGGTACC
>JAZROC010000260.1:0-6498 GCA_045648525.1 Clostridia bacterium | reverse complement strand
CCTATCGCAAGATATACACAATCAAAAACTTCTTTTGTTTCTTCGCCTTTTCTTATGGCTTCAAGGGCAACATCAAAATTTTCATTAAGACGAGTGTATAAAAATTTTGAAAGTTCATATGAAGAACGAAGTCCGATTTCTATATCGTTTTCGTCTCTTCCGATTAAACGCTGGTTAAGTTCCATTAATTTTGCAAGAGAATCATAAACACCTGAAACAAATAAACGTGCAGGCTGTTTTGCCAAAATATCCATATCAACAACAACGCAGTTTACTTCACGATTATGGTGCTTTGTACCCAGAGTTTTACCTATTTCACTGTAGGTAACGCTTAACGGTGCGTACGCAGCACAGGTTGCGCTTGATGTCGGAACGCAAATAACCGGTTTGTCGCCCCAAATAGCGCAAAGTTTACTTGAATCCATCAAAACGCCACCGCCAACACCGATGACAATATCACACTCTTTAAATTGTTCGCTTTCAACAATTTTCTCGCAATGTTCAGGTACGCAAAATCCTTTATATTCATAAAAAATGCTGTCGATGCCGTTTTCATCAAGACTTTCCTGTATTGTTTTACGGGTAAGCGAAAGTGCCGTTGTTCCGCCCATTACGAAAGCCTTTTTACCTTTTAAGAGAAGAACTTCTTTGCCTATGTCTTTTAAAATTCCGTTATCCTGAAGGTATCTGCCTGCACCTATCCTGAAGGAAGGTTCAACTATTCTTGTTTTTGTTGCCATAATTATTTTCTCCTTTCGTTTGACAAAAAAGATAATATATTTTAAAATAAATTTAGAAATTCACTCAAAGCAGGAACGTATTTATGAATTATTTGTTTAAAAACAATCTTTTTACATCACAGATAGAAAGTATTTATAAAACTAACTATCAAAAATCCTATGACCACCTTGAATTCCACCCGCACTACGAACTTTATTTTTGCCCCAAACGTACAAATCAGATTTTAACGTTAAACGGCAAAGAATTCAAGATAACAAAGCCTTGTATAATTTTAACAAAGCCATATACTGTTCACCTGATGCAAGCAGAAAATATTGTACCCGAATTTGAACGTTACGTAGTTTATTTTTCAGACCGTATTTTTTCGTGTCCTCCGTGGCTTTTTAATAAAAATTTACTATGTCACACCGCCATATTTGAGGACGATACTATCGCCTCTTTAAACGATACCATTAAAAAAATTTTTAATGAAAATTCACCTGAAAATTATCGTTTTTCATGTCTTATAGAAATCTTTGCTTTTTTAACAAATATTCCGCCAAAGTATGCCGAAGAAGAGGACAATATTGTTTCACCAATACTTGAATATTTACACAATAATCTTTCCGAAAACTTAAACGGAGACAGCGTAGCAAAAGAATTTCATATGAGTCGGGCAAGTCTTGACCGATTATTTCAGAAGTATGTGGGACAGCCTTTACATAAAACTATTATTGATTTTAAACTTAATAACGCAATTTCGCTTTTAGAATATACAGAAAAATCTATTGCGGAAATTGCAATGTTGTGCGGTTTTGAAAATGACATATATTTTTATGCGTTTTTTAAGAAACACAGCGGACTTTCTCCGTTAAAGTTCCGCAAAACGTATTCAACGCACTTATAATAACACTATTTTCAGTCAACTTCAATAGCATTTTTCATCAAAAATGGCAAATAAACTAATATTTTCACTCATTAAGTGCATTTATTTTCAAAAAAAGCAAATTTTTGCCTTTTTCACTAAAAAACGCTTGCCAAATTAACGGCAATATGTTATCATAATTCGGCAGATAAAATTTCCTTGTTCCTTTGTGTACAAAGGGACCATAAAGACCATAAGGAGGTGAATTGAAGTATGAATAAGTACGAATCACTCTACATCATCAACCCCAAACTTGACGGCGAAGCAACAAAAGCTTTAATCGAAAAGTTCGCTAACCTTGTAACAGAGAACGGCGGTACAGTTGATGGTATCGAAGAGCAGGGCGTAAAGAAGCTTGCATACGAAATCAATTTTGTAAATGAGGGTTTCTATGTTCTTATGAACTTTACAGCTACACCCGCTTTCCCCGCAGAGCTTGAAAGAAACTTCAAAATCAGCGAAGACATCATGCGCTTCATCGTTATTAAGAAAGAAGCATAATTTATTTTAAGGGAGTTTTAAATTATGAATAGAGTAATGCTTATCGGCAGACTTACAAAGGAACCTGAATTAAGAGCAACCACCAGCGGTATTGCAGTATGTACTTTTACTATTGCAGTTGACCGTCGTTTTGTAAATCGTGATTCTCAGACAAGAGAAGCTGATTTTATTCCGATTGTTGTATGGCGTGCACAGGCTGAAAACTGCGCTAAATATCTGCATAAGGGCAGTCAGGCAGCTATTTCCGGTTCAATACAGACAAGGTCATATGACGCTCCCGACGGTTCAAAACGTTATATAACTGAAGTCGTTGCAGATGAAGTTCAGTTTTTATCACGTCCAAGTGGTAGCGAAAATACTGACGATGCTGCACGTGCTCAAAGTTTGGGAAATCCCCCCTTCGGTGATAATATTGAAACCGTTGAGGATGAGGATATTCCGTTCTAAAATTTATTAGGAGGAAACGACAATGTCCGAGAAGGATTTTAAGAAGATGCGCAATAACCGCAGACCCAGAAGAAAGGTTTGCCAGTTCTGTGCAGATAAAGTAGAAGCTATTGATTATAAGGATGTAGCTAAACTTCGTAAATTCATTTCTGAACGTGGTAAAATTCAGCCCCGCAGAATGACAGGCACTTGTGCAAAGCACCAGAGAGAGCTTGCAACAGCTATCAAGCGTGCACGTACAGTTGCTCTTCTTCCCTACAGCGTAGATTAATAAAAATATCGGCGAGCGTTTTGTTCGCCTTATTTTTTTATTTTTTCTCAATTCATTTTCATACTTTTATCATAATTCGACAGTATAATAAGTGTATAGAATTATTTAAGGAGTTTTTTATGAGCGAAAATAACTTTGACCAGCATACCAACGAACAACAAACAAATGAAAAGAATAATCAGGAAAATTCTTATTCAGGTATTCGCTACACTTATAACCCAAACAACTCTGGATATTCGCAAACAAATGGTTATAACACAGATATGGGTGCTTCAAAAAAGAAAAATATTTCACAGGGCAATGGTTGCTTTATTTCAATAATTGCCGTTTTGCTTTGTATAACCGTTATTTCTGCAGGCATTTGTGTTTACTCTCTTGTAAATTCAAGGGATAATAAACCAACTGACGATTCACAAAACATCACTTCACCCGAACCAACAAATGAGATTACGCTTAACACGCCCTCAACAAACAAAAATGATAATCCCGCTTTCGTTTTTGATTCAGTTGTTGAAGTCAAACCCACACCTACTCCCGAAATCATTGAAGGACAGGTTCTTACACCTCAACAGGCTGCACAAAAGGTTATACCAAGCGTAGTATGTATTCAATGTTATACCACAAACAATTATTTTGGAAATTCAGACACTTCTTCGTTATATTCTGAAGGAAGCGGAATAATTAGCAGAAGTGACGGATATATTATCACTAACGCACACGTTATTGAAGGTGCTTCAATGGTGCAAGTTGTACTTTATGACGGCACAATTTGCGATGCAGAAGTTATCGGTTCCGACACAGTAACCGACCTTGCTTTATTGAAAATTGATCCAAAAAACTTGACACTTAAAGTAGCAAGCTTTACAACTTCAAAAAATTCAAACGTTGCCGATACAGTTCTTGCAATCGGTAACCCAGGTGGTATTGATTTTTCTTCAAGCGTAACCAGCGGTATTATTTCTGCTGTTGACCGCGCAATTCAGGACACAACAACCGGTTATATTATGCATTGTATTCAGACAGATACTGCAATAAACCCCGGCAATAGTGGTGGTCCTTTAATTGACCTTTACGGTAACGTTATAGGAATTACTTCATCAAAAATCGTTGCTGAAGGTTATGAAAATATGGGTTTTGCAATCACATATGATGAAGCTGCGCCTATTTTAAACGACTTGCTTAATTATGGACACGTTAAAAATCGTGCATCTATTAACCTTACACTTGCATTGCCCTCTTCAGTTTTCAGAATGTCAGGTTGGAATACGCTTCCCCGTGGACTTTGCATTACGGCAATAACTGGCGAAAACGAAGAAAAAGCAGGTCTTAAACAGTATGATATAATTTACTCTATTGACGGTATGCCAATTACTTCAATGACAGAGTATTCATCTTTCCTTTTAACAAAAAAACCAGGCGATAAAGTTTTGTTAAAAGTATATCGTGCATCAATTTCAGGCTGGTCTGTTCAATATTCTAACACACCTATTGATATTGAATTAACTTTATCTGAAGCAAACTAATATATATAGACCGAATTTTAAATATTCGGTCTTTTTTTATAAAATTTTAATAGCATTTTTTATAATTATTTGGTATAATATATTTTGGTGATTTGAATGACGTTAATAAACAAAGATTTTTTTATTGAATTAAGAAAAAAACGCAATAAACTTCTTGCGCTTTTCATTGCACTTACAGTGTTATTTTTAATAGCTTACATATCCAGTTTCTATTTCAACATACTCTGGATTTCTATGTTCATCGGCATTTTTGCAGTAATTATTTCCGTATTATATTATTACACTTTAATTTATGACAAAAATAAGCTTTTAAAATTTTACAATGACGTTTTAAACGGTATAACACAAAAAGACACTTATGTTTTTAAGAAAACAGACGAATTAACAGAACACGACGGCGTACGTCTTTTAAGGCTGATATGTACCTTTGAAGACGACGGCGAAGTTTTTGAAAGAACGTTATATTTTTTAAGTGATATTCCCCATCCCACTTTAATTGAAGGTCAAAAAATTCAGGTCGAAACACACCGCAATATTATTATAAATATCGAGGAATGATTTAGTTTGAAAAACATAATGGTTTGTGTTACTTTGCAAAACACTTGCGAAAGGCTTATTGATTACGCAAAGACAATTAAAAGTGATGACGATAATTTATTCGTTCTTCACGTTGCAAAAAGCACAGAAGAAAATAAAGGCGAAGTTTTAGAATTTTTGTATTCAGTTTCACATTCAGTTGGTGCTGATATGACTGTTTTATATTCAAACGATGCCCTTAATACAATTTTTAATTTTGTAAAAGATAAAGATATCAATACTATAATTTTAGGAAAGCCTGAAAATACATATTCTAATAATAGTTTTATTTCTGCTTTAACACAAAAATTAGCAGACGATATAGAAATTATACTTTTAGACAAAAAGGAGTTTTAAGAAGTGAAAGCATTTTTGACAGTTATTGGACACGACAGAGTCGGCATTATTGCTGACGTAAGCGCAAAATTAAGAGACCACAACGTTAATATTCTTGATATTACACAGACAATTCTTCACGAATATTTTACAATGGTAATGTTTTTAAGCCTTGAATCAAGTGACCTTGATATCCAGGGACTTCAGGATGCATTTAAAGATTTTGATGCAAATCTTGAAGTAAGAATACAGTCTGAAGAAATTTTCAACAGTATGCACCGTCTGTAATGGAGATAAGAAATGATTAATTTTAACGAAGTAAATGAAACAATACAAATGCTTGACAACCAGCATCTTGACGTGCGTACAGTTACGATGGGTATTTCCCTCTACGACTGCGCAGACTCTGATGCAAACAAAGCTTGTACCCGTATTTATGATAAAATTTCAAAAAAAGCGGAAAATCTCGTAAAAGAAGCTGAAAAAATCGAAAAAACATTAGGCATTCCCATTGTTAACAAACGAATTTCGGTTACACCAATCGCACATATTGCGTCCGCGTCAAGAGTAAACGATGCAGTTATGTTTGCCAAAACTCTTGAAAAAGCAGCAAATAACGTTGGTGTTAACTTTTTGGGCGGTTTTTCTGCATTAGTACACAAGGGTATCACTCCAGGCGACCTTGCCGTTATTAACAGTATTCCTGAAGCGTTAGCCGTTACTGACCATATATGTTCATCAGTTAATATCGGTTCAACACGCGCAGGCATCAATATGGATGCCGTAAAGAAAATGGGTCAAATTATTGTCGAAAGTGCCGAAAAAACAAAGGATCGCGACAGTATTGGTTGTGCAAAATTAGTTGTTTTTTGCAATGCCGTTGAAGATAACCCCTTTATGGCAGGTGCATTTTTAGGTGCAGGCGAAGGTGATTGCGTAATTAACGTTGGTGTTTCAGGTCCGGGCGTTGTTAAGTGCGCATTAGAAAAAATGCCCAATGCATCTTTAGGCGAATTAGCAGAAGAAATTAAAAAGACTGCATTTAAGATTACCCGTATGGGTCAGCTTGTTGCATCACGCGCGGCAGATGCCCTTTCTGCACAGTTTGGTATTGTTGACCTTTCACTTGCCCCCACGCCTACTATGGGCGATTCTGTTGCGCATATTTTAGAGGAAATGGGTCTTTCAGAAACGGGTGG
>JAZROC010000259.1:0-1354 GCA_045648525.1 Clostridia bacterium | reverse complement strand
CGTGAGGATCATACCATTCTTCAAACTTATCTCCTCTATCGTATCCGATATCGTTAAAAAGACCGTCGAAATCATAATCATCAAAAATTCCAAGACAGTGAGGAATTATAAAATCGCGCCAGGAAGCAGAGCTGTGACTTGCCTTTCTGTATCTGAAGAAATGGCTGATTAACTGTTCCTTGCTTTTTGAATATTCTTCCTTATAATCAGGGTCTGTTTCCTGAAAGAAGCCTGATGACGCATATGCTATTACTTTTATGCCGTTTTCGTGGCACAAATCAATAAAGGCTTTCATTCCTTCAGGGTCAACTGCATGGAATTTATCTGCACCGTGAATTCTTACGGGGTCATTCCATTCCTCGTGCAACTGAATAAGTTTAACACCGCTTTCAGCCATTTTTTTAATTAAGTTGCGGTCGTAATCCGTTGGCATTGCCGAAATTTTTTCGGGATAATCACCAAGATTATATACCGCCTGACCAAAAAGATAATCACGTACTCTTATTCTTCTGAAATATTTTTTATTGCCTTTTTCAGCACTTGATATATTGTCAATTCTTGCTTGCTGATTCAAAATAATCACTCCTTTTTTGATATTATATCAGTTTTGTTTTGCTTTTTAAATTGCATTTTTCACTTAAAACATTGCATTTTTACACATTATACCTTATTTTGTATAACATAAAAACCTCCGAAAAAAATTCGGAGGTTTTAGTATTAAAGCATTTCTGCTTCTTTTAATTCTTCAATATATCTTTTTAAAGCATCCTGCCAGGAAGGTAAACGGTTAAAACCGTTGGCTTCAAGTTTATCTTTGCTCATACGTGAGTTAAAAGGACGCTTTGCCTTTGCAGGATATTGGTCGCTTGTAATATAGTTGATTTTTGTTTTTCTGTTACCTTCAGCCATAATTGCTTCGGCAAACTCTGCCCAAGAGCATATATTTTCATTGGTAGCGTGATAGATGCCGTACTTATCACTCTGAACCATATCGCAAAGCAGAACTGCAAGGTCAAGAGTATAAGTCGGTGAACCTATCTGATCGGAAACAACGTTAAGTTCTTCCTTTTCTTTGCCTAAACGAAGCATTGTCTTTACAAAGTTATTGCCGTTTATACCAAATACCCACGAAATACGCACGATGAAGAATTTTTCAAGCAATGCGGTTACTTCGTCTTCGCCTAACGATTTTGTTTCACCGTAAACTGACTGTGGTGCTTTCTTTCTGTCAGGCTCATAAAATTCTGTACCCGTACCTTCAAAAACATAGTCAGTACTGATATAAATCATTTTTGCATCAAGTTTTTTGGCGGCAAGAGCAACGTTTTTAGTGCCGAGAACGTTTACCTTATAG
>JAZROC010000258.1:0-10829 GCA_045648525.1 Clostridia bacterium | reverse complement strand
GCTTCACTTATGGGCTATTCTTCTCAGGAAACTATCGAGTTTGCCGTTGCCGCAAGTTGCTTAAAGCACTCCATCGAAGGCGATCTTAATATGGTATCCGTTGCTGAAGTAGAGACGCTGGCTGGTGGCGATGGTTCAGGTCGCGTACAAAGATAATCCAAAGCACGAGAAATTCGCACAAACATACCCGTTGCAAAATGCAACGGGTATTTCCTTTGTTGTGTGTGGGATAAAAGCTCCGTCATTTACGAGGTGTGTAAACTTCCTCGCTTTTACCCACCCACGCCTTGGCTTGTGCGTTTTCTCGCACTTTGGCAGGACAGGTGAAACGAACTTTTTTACCTGATTTTCAAGTTTTTTTGCACTGCTTGGTATAGTGTAAAAAAAGGCTCCGATTTCTCGGAGCCTTTTTGCTATGCAATTTTGGTAAAATTCTGGTTGGGCGACATATCCTTTTCATAAAGTTTAAGGGTTTTTTCGGTAAAAGCGTACCAACCTAACGTGCCTGAAAAATCCTTGCCGGGACTTAACAACTGTACTGAATAGCAATAAGTATTAAGCGCTTCCTCAAAGCTTACTTTGCTTAATTTTATGTGACGTGTTTTTAAATCGTTTTCGGAAAAATTATTTTTGAATTTATTTATCAGAACTTCATAGTTGCCTTTGGACATAAGGCAGGAACCTGCAAAAATTTCTTTTGTTAAAAGGTCAACGTAAAATTCCTTTGTAACGGTGCAATATTCAACGTTTTCCTTTTCGGTTTTAACGTCGTATTTTGCATAATATCTGCCTGAAAGAGCAACATCATCAACGTAGGAAACAGTAAAAATATCACCGCTGAATTTTACGGTATCAAGAAATGAGTTTAAGTCTGAAAGCATAGTTTGTCTGTCTGTTTCCACAATTTCTGGTTTTGTTGTAGGCGGTGTTGCCGTTGGTGTTGGCTCTGCCGTCGCGGTAGGCGTAGTTAAAAACGTTGCCATTGCTTTTTCTGTAGGCTTAGGTGTTTCTTGTATAGGCGCTTCGTTGCAACTGCATAATAAGAGAATAACTAAAATAAGTGAGCATAAAAGTTTTGTTTTCATAAAAACATTCCTTTCAATTCAATTCAATCATTCCGTCAACGTCGGTTTCAATTAAAATGCTTTCCTTGCCGTTAAAATAGTACATATCCAAAGTGTCGTCGGTTTCTTTAAGATAATAAATTTCTTCAATATTACCGCAGGTGATGGGAGCTTCCATATAAGAAGATGAAACGTTTTCGTCTACGGTTATTCCGCTTGATAATTTAAGGGTGCCCTTTGTATCGACCAACGTTTTACCCGTTACGATATCGGAAAAATACATTAAAGTTTTTTCGTCGTTTGAAAGCACCGATGCGCCTGTATATTGCATTGAGCTTTCGTTATATGTAACACCGCATTTTTTAGCAAGGACGGTTTTTGTGCCGTCAGAAGACAAATGATAAACTTCTGCGTGACCTGATGCAGGATTTTTAATATAGGTTACAGAATCGGTTTCTTCGTAATAGAAAAGGGAGTCAACGTAGCCTGATTCGTGGCGGACGGTTTCAAGGGAATTGCCTTTCCACTTGATATAATAAACACCGCCGTTATTCTGCGTGTCACCGTAAGTTAAAATATATCCGCTTTTTTTCTGGCTGTTTATTGCAACGGTGTAAAGGCTTTCTTCTGTCGTGTTTTTAATAAGTCGTGTGGATTTTCCCGAAATATCACCATAATAGATTGAATAATAGCCTTGATTTTCATCAGAACAAATGCTGTAAATAATGCCTTTTGATGCATCGGTTACACCTGCAAGATTAAAGAAACTGACTTCTTTTGCAATGTCCCTGAATTTTAAGGAATGTAAATCAACAGCCGCCAAGATACCCTTTTGCATATCGTAATCATAGTTATACAAAAGATATAATATGCTCTGGTCCTCGGTAACTTCGGCATAATATACGTTTGAAAAATTGTATTCTTTTTTGAAATTTTTGGCGAAAATGCGGTATGAATAAAGGCTATCGTCATTATTTTCGCCGGTAATTACCGTGCTTCCGTCGTCATTTGTCCAGAAAACAGAGTATGAATTATCGTGAAGCTTTGTTTTTGTGCCGTCAAGCTCATATCGGAAGAGCATTGAGCGTATTTTTGGGAAAGTGTTTGGTTTTTCGGCAAAAATACAATTGCCCGATTGTGAAAATTTCACTGTTGTAGGGGTAACGCCTGCATCAAGCAAAGTTGTTGAGCCATCTTTATATAAAAACAGAGTGCCCAAATCGTCGCGTCCCTGAAATTTTGTTGTAAAAGCAACGCTTTCAAGACCCTCGCTGGTGCGCCACGAAGTGACGTTTTCCGCAATTTTCTTATTTTCGGTGCCGTCAAAGAGATACAATGCCTGATTGCTTGTGTAAAGCATCTTTTTCGTTTTTGCATCAATGGCATAATCTGCCGTATATACAGGATTTTCGGCATTTTTGTCATAAACGTTTTCCGCAATAAGCGTTTTTTCACCGTTTTTGTAATAATAGATATTGTTATCCTTTAAATACGGAATAACGTCAATATTATCATTAAGTTTGTTGGCAATTTTATGCTCACCTGTGCTTTTAAAGCCTATGCGCGTAAAGTGCTGAAAGGCAAAAACACCTGCAATTATAATTACCACGGTCATAAAACCGCAAAGGGCGAAAAGAAGCGGTTTATTCTTCATCTTCAGAAGCTTCGCTTAAGCCCATCTCGCGACAAAGCTCGCCTAAATCGGCATTAGCACCCTTTTGAATTTCGGCTTCAAGGCTTTCCTTGTTAGCTGCAGGAAGCGCGGCACCCTGAAGTGAATCAAGGCGCATATCGGCCCAGGAGCAAAGTGAAGCAAACTGACCGTCGATATTCTCTAAAAGAGTTCTGGCTTCTTCACGCATTTTCTGTAAATTAATGGCGGCAGACTGCATACCTTCAACCCATTCATCGTGAAGTTTCTGGCAAGCGGCATCTGATTCGTCGGCACGTTTGCGATAATCGTCCTCAATATCCTTTGCACGCTGTGTTGCATCAATCATAACCTGCGCAATAAGGGATTCCTTTTTTCTGTGCTCGTCATTTTTTTCCTGAAGATTTTTAAGCTCCTCTTTTAAAGCGGAAATTTCATTGGCAAGCTGTTTCTTTTCCTCAATGTGAGTCAATTTAAGTTGAGCGATATATGCATCGACTTCTTTTGCCTTGTATTTTCCAAAGTGTGCTTTTAATTCCATTTTTTTATCTCCTTTACTTTTCAAGTAAGTGCTTTTTCATATTATATAATTTTTCGGAAAGGTCAACCTTGTAAACGTGAGGGCGAGAAAGTCGTTTATACTCGTCCCACAAGGTATCCATCTGCTCAAAATGATACTTTTGAATTTCCTTTAACGATGGCGAATTGTACACTTTTTTGCCGTCAATAAAGATGGGAATAAGAAGTTTTTTTGCATAAAAATTATCTAACGTCATTTTTTTCCACGTGTCAACGGGGTCAAATATAGTTAAGGGTTTATCTTCGTCAATAACTTCATCATCAAGAGTAATTAAATCGGCAATAGCTTTGTCATCTTCTTTGGAATAAAGTCTGTAAACCTGCTTATAGCCGGGATTTGTAACTTTAACAGGGTTTTCACTTATCTTTATTTTCGGTATTATTTCACCGTTGATAACTTCTGCGGCAAGCTTATATACACCGCCTAAAGCGGGCATATCGTCACTGGTTATAAGTTTTGTGCCTACACCATAAACGTCAAGTTTTGCACCTTGCATTTTAAGGTCCCAAATAACCTTTTCGTCAAGGTCACCGGAGGCAAATATTTTTGCATTTTCAAAGCCTGCATCATCAAGCATTTTTCTTGCGCGCTTTGATAAATATGCAAGGTCGCCTGAATCAAGACGAATACCCATAGGCTCGTGACCCTTTTCTCTTAATTCCTTAAAAACGGTAATTGCGTTGGGCACACCGCTTTTTAACGTGTTGTAGGTGTCAACAAGTAACAGACAGCCGTCAGGGTACATATTGGCATACGCCCTGAAAGCAGTAAGCTCGTCAGGAAAAGACATTACCCACGAATGTGCGTGAGTTCCGCCAACCTTAACGTCAAAAAGTTGACCTGTCAAAACGTTGCTTGTACCGTTACAACCGCCAATCATTGCGGCACGGGCACCGTAAATACCTGCATCAGGACCTTGCGCGCGACGAAGTCCGAACTCAAGAACCGTTGCACCGTCGGCAGCAGTAACAACTTTAGATGCCTTTGTGGCAATTAAAGTCTGGTGATTAATTATATTTAAAAGTGCAGTTTCCATTAACTGCGCTTCCATAATTGGTGCTTTTACGCGTATCAACGGCTCTCTTGGGAAAACGGGAGTGCCTTCTTCAACTGCATAAATTTCCCCTGAAAATTTAAAATCTTTCAGATAACTTAAAAAGTCTTCTCCAAAGATGTTAAGCGAACGCAGATAATCAAGGTCATCGTCAGAAAAATGAAGATTTTCAACGTATTCAATGGCCTGCTCAAGTCCTGCCATTACTGCATAGACACTGTTGTTTTGCAACGGTCTGAAAAAAAGGTCGAAAACCGCAATGTTATCTTTCATTCCGTTTTTTAAATAACCGTTCATCATTGTAAGCTGATAAAGGTCGGTCATCATTGTAAGATTACGCATAGTTTACCTCGTAAATCAGAAAAATACACCTGTTATAAAGATTTCAAGTCCGATAAGAATAAGAATTACTCCACCGAAAACTGAAGCCTTGTTTGAAAGTTTTGTGCCAAACTTTTTGCCGATTATAATACCTGCAAAGCATATAATAAACGTTACAACGGCAATTATTAATGCAGTAATAAGTGCTTCGATAAAATTATGACCTGAAATTGTAAAGCCAACGGAAAGCGCATCAATGGACGTTGCAATTCCCTGCACAATCAATAATCCGAAGCTTAATTTTTTACACTCGTTTTCCTCGCACTTGTTCTCCAAGCCCTCAATAAGCATCTTACCGCCGATTAAAACTAAAAGGGTAAGAGCTATCCACGGTATAAATTTTTCAAAAACCTTAAAATATTCAACAAGAGTATGCACGCAAAACCAGCCGATTAAAGGCATAAGTGCCTGAAAAAAAGCAAACGTACCTGAAACAAGGCACATTTTGCCCTTTTTCATACAAGGCTCGTTAAGTCCGTTTGCAAGTGAAACGGAAAAAGCATCCATAGCAAGTCCAAGTCCAAGACCTATTGCTGTTATAAAAAAAGTGATTCCCATAAAAGCTCCTTAAACCATCGGTCTGTTACCGGGACGCGATGAATTTCTTCTTCTCTGTGTTCTGCCTATGCCGTTTTGCTGACGTGTGCGCACGCGCAAAAACTGGCGTTTACGAATTTTGATAAAGGTAAAAGCAATTAAAAATAAAGCAACGATAGTTATAAACGGAATAAGAAAATACTTGCTTGATAAAAAGCCTAAAGAGAATCTTGCTTTACCCTTTATTCCAAGGGAAACAAGGTCCATCGGGCTTTCGATTTCAGCATCAACGTTACGTGAAGCTTTAGCCGTTGCCGAATAAATTGTCTGGTTATTATAGATATATTCAACTGTGCCGACCTCGTCGCCTGCCCTCTGCGGAGCCTGCAAAACGGGATAGCGGATAGAAAGTGCGCTTTCGTCGAAAGTGCGTATTCTCTTGCCTTCAGATGCGGAAAGCGTTATGTATTTGTCTTCTTCGGGGTGCTGAAGATAAAGTTCAAGCTGACCGTTTGATTCATCACTGCTTTCGGCGTTTTCAAGGTCAACAACAATGCGCTTTGATGAAAAAACTTCCCTTAAATTAAGTGTGTCAAAGTTCTTTAAACCATAATTAAGAAGAGTTGCCATATCAGAATCGCGATGCTTTTGTTCAGAAAATGATACAACTGCAATAAGCCTTCTGCCCTCATGCTCGTAATAGCTTGCAAGGCAGTTACCTGCAAGTTTGGTAAAGCCGGTTTTTATTCCTTTATAGCCTGCCATATAAATGCTTTTGTTGGGGTTAAGCATATCGTTTGTATTATAGTATATCTGCGATGAGGGCAAGTTCTGATTTCCGTTTGAATAAATGGTGGCGGTGTACTTGTATGCAGAAAAAATCTTTATAAGTTCAGGGTTTTCGCAAAGAGCCTCTGATAAAAGAGCCAAATCATAGGTTGTCGTATAGTGACCGTCAGCATCAAAGCCGTGGGCATTTTTGAAGTTGGAATCCTTCATTCCAAGCTCTTTGGCTTTGTCGTTCATCAGATTGGCAAAATTTTCTTCATTACCCGAAACAACGTATGCAAGTGCCTTTGCCGCATCGTTGCCCGAAGGAAGCATCATAGCATAAAAAAGGTCGTAAATGCTAATCATATCTCCGCTTTTTAAATTAGCATCTGATGAGCCGGAAGGTACTTCTATCATTTCATTTGTAAGCGTGACAAGCTCGTTGTGTCTGCCTAACGTCTGCTCGTATGCAACAAGCAACGTCATCATTTTAGTCAAGCTTGCAGGGCGGCACTGTTTATTCATATTGCGCTTGTACAAAATAGTATCAGTATCAAGGTCAATAAGAATTGCTCCTTGCGCCGTTATGTTAATTGATTGTCCCGTTGCAATGTCGCTATATGCAAAGCAAGGCACCGAAATATTTATAAGAATAATAATGGCACAGGCCAGTTTTTTAAATAAACGGTTAAACATAAGTCAACTCCCATTATATTAATGTATATAATATATAAGTATAAAGTATTTATTGGATTTTGTAAACAAAAATTTATTTGCCCTCTACATTAACGGTGCCAACACCTTTAAAATAAATCCGAAAAAACGTGAGAAAAAACTACGATGTTTTAAGTGATTTTCGTCTATGGTACGACATTTTTCAAAGGTTTTAGAAAAATCTTTCAGAATATCTGAAATGCACAACGTATCATACATTAACAGACCACACTCAAAATGTAGATACAGACTTCTGTAATCAAGGTTTATGGTGCCCACCGTAGCGTATTTGCCGTCAACGAGAAATACTTTGGAGTGTATAAATCCGGGCGAATAGGTGTAGATTTTTACGCCTGCCTTTAAAAGTGCAGGGCAATGGTCCTCTAAAAGCACGTAAGCGTAAACGTGGTCAGCTTTTGCAGGCAAAATCAACCTTACGTCAACACCTCGTTTTGCGGCAGATTTTAAAGACGTTTCCATTTCGTTATCAATTATAAGATACGGCGTCATAATGTAAATATAGTCTTCTGCCCTGTTTATCAGATCAAGGTACACCGTTTCTCCAACGGGCTCTTTATCCATAGGGTTATCACCGTAAGGCACGATAAACCCTTGTGTTTCCGGCACGGAGTGGGCAGTAATATACTTTTCATATCGACGGTTTTTTTCGTTGTGATGCCACATTTCAAGAAACATCAGAGTGAAACTGTTTACACCGTCGCCTTCAATTTTTACGGCAGAATCTTTCCAATGTCCGTAGGGTGAAAAAACGTTTATATATTCGTCGGCAAGGTTTATTCCGCCGGTAAAAGCGCATTTGCCGTCAATTACAAGAATTTTTCTGTGATCGCGGTTGTTATAATGGGTAGAAACGAAAGGTCTTAACGGTGAAAAAACCTTGCAGTTTATACCTGCCGCTTTCAGCGTTTTCGGGTAATTCTGCGGCAGATTGATTATTGCGTTAGTGCCGTCGTAAAGTATGCGCACTTCAACGCCGTTTCTTGCTTTTTCTGTTAAAATATCAAGGATTTTATCCCACATAACGCCTTCTTTTATTATGAAATACTCCAGAAAAATGAATTTTTTTGCTTTTTCCAATTCGCGAAGAATTTCCTCAAGTTTTTCTTCGCCTGAAGAAAGATACGTTACCTTTGAGTTTTCATATAATGAAAAGCCTGAAAAATCCTTTAAATACCGCGAAAGATTATAAAAACCTTTATCCTTGAGTTTTAATTTTTCATAGGTTTCAGCGTTTTTTGGCATAAGTTTAGTGCCTTCGGCAATGGTGCGTAATATGGCTTTCTGCTCAACTCTGTGACCAAGGTCGTTGCGTACGAAAAGGTACATTAACGAGCCGAAAACAGGTAATACTCCGATAAAAAAACACCAGGACAGTTTTATTGAAGGATTATCTTTTGTATTAAGCACGAAAATAAGCATAACGGCAGTAAAAACGGTTATACTTCCGAAAAAATACGGTACGTATTGCTCTGCCGAAAACATTAGATTAAACAAAAATAAAAATTGTAATAACAGCAACAAAAATACTATCATCGTTCTGCCAAAAATAAAGTGAATTATTCCGCGCTTACTTTGTTTTACAAGTTTGTTTTGAATTTTCATAAAAACTTCGCCTCACTATAGTAGATTATACTAAAAAACAATGATTACTTCAACATTCTTTGATGAAATTTAAACGAAAACATATTTTTATTTTGCAATTTTCAAAAATATGTATTATACTATAGTCATAGTACTATAAAGGAATGTGTAAATATGAATTCAGTTATTGTTTCCACACCTGCAAAAATCAACTGGACCCTTGATATTTTGTCAGTTGACGAAAGAGGATATCATATCCTTGATATGCTTATGCACAGGATAACGTTGTTTGATACCGTTACTATTAAAAAGGCGGAAAAAATCACTCTTTCGACAAATCAGCGGTGGCTTCCTTGTGATGAAAGAAACACTGCTTTTAAAAGTGCGCAGGTGTTTTTTGAGGCTTCGGGCATTGACGCAGGTTGCGAAATTTTCGTAAAAAAATACATTCCGTCAGGGGCAGGTCTTGCAGGCGGAAGTGCCGATGCCGCGGCAGTTTTTAAAGGTCTTAATGCATTATATAATTATCCCTTATCCGAAGAGGAACTTTCCACTCTTGCCCTTAAAATAGGTGCCGATGTGCCTTTTATGTTAAAAAGTGGATTGTATCGTGCAGGCGGTATAGGCGAAAAACTTGAAAAACTTCCTTCACTTGAACCTTATCCTTTGTTGCTTGTTATGAACAGCCGTCAAAGTGCATCAACAAAAAAGGTTTACGGACTTTATGATGAACTTGGCAGTAAGCAAAAACCACAGACTGACGATTTTATTAAGGCTTTATACGAAAGAAATTATGAAAAAATGGGTGCTTTCGGTGGCAACGTTTTAACTGAAAGTGCAATTTCCATTGCGCCTGATATTGCCGACAACCTTAAGCGTTTAAATGAAGCAGGCGCGCTGTTTACGTCAATGACAGGTAGCGGAAGCGTTTGCTTCGGTGTGTTTAAAACTCTCAACGAAGCGGTAAAAGCGGAAAGACTTTTTGCTGACAGATGGCATTACGTTTGTCAGGCATCTTCCTGCGGAATAAGAATAAAGGAGAATTCATAATGGATTTTTTAGCAAAAACAGGCGTTTTGTTTGAAGATTTTTTAGGCATAAGCGGCTTTGATATCTATTGGTATGGGCTTTTGATTGCAACGGGATTTTTGCTTGCTTTTTTTGTAACAAGCTTCTTTTGCAAAAAAAGGAATTATAAAGGTGACCTTACCACAGATATGCTTATTATTTGTATAATCGGCGCTGTTGTAGGTGCAAGATTATATTACGTCATTTTTTCGTGGAAGACTTTTTATATTAAAGGCAATTTTGTTGAAACTCTTTATAATATAATGAATATCCGTCAGGGCGGGTTGGCTATTTATGGCGGAATAATCGGCAGTATTATAGGTCTTTTAATATATGCTAAAATAAAAAAATACAGGCTTCTTTCTCTTTTAGACGTTTGCGCACCTTCTCTGGCTTTAGGTCAGGCTATCGGCAGATGGGGCAACTTCTTTAATCAGGAAGCACACGGCGCGTTGGTTGAAAATCCTGACTTGCAGTTTTTTCCTTATGCCGTGTATCTTGACGACCCTAAAGGTCTTGACCCTGCAGGCTGGTATCAGGCAACGTTTTTCTATGAGTCAATGTGGTGTCTTCTAATCTTTGCCGTATTATTTATTCTGTTTTTTAAGCAAAAGTATAACGGACAGATTACCTTATGGTATCTTGCCCTTTACGGCTTTGAACGCGGAATAGTTGAGTGGCTTCGTACCGACCAATTACAAGTTGCGGGAATACCCGTTTCAGCCATATTAAGTATCTGTCTGTGCGTGCTTGCATTGACCGCTATCGTAATTCTGAAAATTAAAAAAACAGAACAACCTATCAGTGTTGAAAAATAAAAGGAGCTGTTTCACTAAATTTGGTGAAACAGCTCCTTTTTTATATCAGTTGCAGTCAGCTTCCAAGGGACCTGCTAATTCTTTAATAAAGAAAAGCTTGCCGGGAAGTGTGGGCATATATGATGAGGTTATCCAAGGTGTTGTGCCGTGACGAAGTGTCATCCAAAGTGAAAGACCCTGCCATTGCATACCTCTGCCAAAGAAACCGTCAGCACCGCCGATGGCGTAATCAGCCTGAAGGAAAGTGCCGGGGCCAATGGTGTTTGCTCTGCAAGGTACTAAAGGTGTACGAGATTTAAAGCTTGTTAAAGCATTCTGTTCAACTGTGAGAGGATGAATTTTTGCAGCAATTCTGTAGGGCTGGCTCTTCCACTCTGCTTCAGTTGCATATTCTTCAGCAAAGGTAGGCTCCCAGAAAGCGATGTGGCACATTCTGCCAATACCGTAAACGAGAACGAGCTTTGCACCTTCGTCCTTTAATTTTTTAATTTTTTCGGGATAAGTAGGAAGGTTTTCTTTTGTTGCAAAATTTCTCTGTGTAACGGGTACGGTAAGTTCTCCAAGGGGATTAAACAATGCCTGCTCCATT
>JAZROC010000257.1:0-4911 GCA_045648525.1 Clostridia bacterium | reverse complement strand
CTACGTCAATACTTGCATTCCATCTATGTCGTTTTATGGGGTAAAGACTCCTGAAAAATGCTTTATGGTGATACTTGAGGGTATGCGCTACGATGCTCATTTTGAGTATAAAAAGGAGGGCGACTGCTTTAACGCCTACTTTATATTAATGCTTTCAGAATGGCATATTGAAGCCTATGAGGATATAAGCGTTAACTCACATTTGGTGCACTATTCTGTGCTTTTTAAGCCTGGCATATTGACTAATAAAATTTTAATCTTATAATACAAATCAAAGGTAACTTTTATATAAATTCAATGGACGGTAAAAAATGAAACTTGATACATTTTGCTGTGGTAAAACCAATCCTTTGGGCGTAACCTCTCCGGTGTTTTCCTGGAAGGTTTCTGACTGCTCCGACCAGACTCAGCTTTCTTACCGAATAACTGTTCGCGACAGTAACTCTAGCATTGTGTGGGACAGCGGTATTATATTCTCAAATCGTATGGAGGCGGAGTATAAAGGGCCTGCCCTTTTGGAAAATTCCAAATATTTTTGGCAAGTATCAATAACCACCGATAATTTCTCCTGCACATGCGATTCCTACTTTGTTACCGGTATTTTTAAAACAAAAAATCTTACTTGGATTGGCGCTGACAGTTCTGTTAACTCCCCTATTCTTTTAAAAAAATTCAACCTTGATTACGTAGCAGATTTACCCGTTGTCAATATATGCGGTCTTGGATTTTTTGAGCTTTACATAAACGGCAGAAAAGTATCTGATGAAATTATGAGTCCCGTAAGGACTGATTACGATAAAATAAGCTATAAAAATCTTGCTTATCCCTTTGACGGTGAAACGAGGAAAAGCGTTCAGTACTGCACTTACGACGTGTCGGGCTACTTAAAAGTTGGCGAAAACGTAATTTCCGTTATGCTTGCAGGCGGATGGTACAAGCAAAGAAGAAGAACAGCAGAAGGAATTTTCGATTACGGTGAAGATCTTAAAATGTTTTTAAGACTTACAAACGGTAACTTCACTTTAGATAGTGACGAAAGCTGGTCTTACCTTTCAGGTCCCGTCGTTTCAGACAATATATTCTATGGCGAGGTCTATGATGCACGGCTTGAAAACCAAGAAAACGGTTATAAAAAAGTCCGTGTTTTACCTGCTCCTTGCGGAAAAATCTCCTCTATGTTGTGCGAGCCTGAAAGAATTACAGAAACTCTTCTTCCAAAGAAAATTTCAGGCAACGTATGGGATTCAGGCAAATGTATGACCGGTTTTGCCCAAATATTCTTTAAAGGAAACAGAGGAGATAAAATTACAATAAGCTATGCCGAAAATATCAAAGACGGTGAGCTTGACTATGAATCAACACTTGGATTCGGAAATTCGGATAAAAATCAGATACAATCAGATACATATATATTAAAAGGCAACGGTATCGAAAGCTATATGCCCCGTTTTGTGTGGCACGCCTTCAGATATTTTAAAATAACTTCAGAGCCTTCCGTTGAGTTTTTGGACATTAAAGTCCATTACGTCTGCACGGACGTTAAAAAGCGCACAAAATTTTCTTGTTCAAACGTAACGCTCAACACTCTTTATAATTTGTGTATGAACACACTTATGAGCAACACTCACGGTGGAGTTCCTATGGACTGCGCCCACAGAGAAAGATTAGGATACACCGGTGACGGTCAGCTTTCCTCTCTTGCATTTATGTATAATTTTGATGCTAAAAACCTATACGGCAAATGGCTTGATGATATTTTAGACGCGCAGAACCAAGTTACGGGATACGTTCCTCATACCGCGCCCTTTAACGGCGGTGGTGGCGGACCATCCTGGGGAAGCGCTATTGCAGTTATTCCTTGGAATATGTTTCTTATCTACGGTGACCTTGATGCCATCAGAAAAAGCAGAGTTCCTATAAAAAAATGGATTGAATATCTTATTACGCGAAGTAATGATTTCCTCGTTGTCCGTGAAGAAGGCGGTGGTTGGTGTCTTGGTGACTGGTGTATGCCCAGCAAATATCCTTGGAGCAATCCCCATTTAGATGAAATTACTCTTCCAAACGAACTAGTTAATACCTCTGCCCTTATTAATTGCATAAATATATACTCTAAAATAAACAAAGTTTTAGGTTTTGAAACTGAGCCTGAAATTCTTAAATTCAGGGAAAAGGCAGTAGATGCCGTCAACAGAAAGTACTTAAATAACGGTTATGCGGACAACTCTCAGGGCTGTAACATTTTTCCTTTATATACCAATGTCGTTCCCAAAAGCGAGCTTAAAAAAACAGTGGGGATTTTAAAAGATATCATAAAAAACAACGGATACTCTTTTGATTGCGGAATAATCGGCACAAGCTGGCTTTTCAGCATTCTTGACAGATACGATTTAAACCATATCGCTCTGAAAATGCTTATATGTGACAAATATCCCGGCTACGGTAATATGATAAAAAACGGTGCTACTGCCCTTTGGGAAACCTGGGAAGGCAACGGCTCAAAAAACCATACGGCATTTTCATCCGTGGGCGCATGGTTTATTTACGGTCTTGCAGGAATTAAGGCGAATGAAGATAAAGGCGGATTTGAAAGTTTTACCCTTAAGCCTTTCTTCCCCGAAGAGCTTGACCATTTAGATGCAGAGCTTGAATCTTCTTACGGCACCATATCTGTTTCCTGGAAACGTTCCGAAAAAGGCATTGACGTTGAAATTAAAATTCCCTTCAACACAACTGCCACGCTAATACTTAATAACGAAACGCACCTGATTAAACACGGAAAATACAAATATTTTATGGAGGTCAGAAAATGAAACTTTACAGCGTGTACGATAAGGAATTTAAAAAATACGGCTGTGTTCTTACCGGCTATGATTACAGCGAGCTTTTTGAAGAACTGAAAAAACTTGAAGTCCCTCAAGAGGGAATCGTTTACGAAGCATCAGTAAACGCTCTTGAAAACTGCGCTGAAAAAAGGAAGATGGAATTAAAGGGCTTTGGAGGATATCCCGTTCAGCTTGGATACGTTGGAGGCAATAACAGAATTATGAACTGTCTTGAATATCATAAGTCAAGCGAATTCAATATTGCTCTTAACGACGTTATCCTTATTCTCGGTTTAGTTCAGGAAATAGAAAATGGAAAGTTTGATTCTTCACTTTGCAAGGCTTTTCTCGTTCCTGAAGGCACGGGAGTTGAACTTTACGGAACAACTCTTCACTACGCTCCATTTAATAAAGAGGATACTCCCTATCGCGTTATATGCGTGCTTCCTAAAGGAACAAACGCGCCCAAACTTGAGTTTATTGCGCAAAACGCAGAAGACAAAATGTGCTTTGGCGTTAACAAATGGTTAATGGCTCATCCCGATGCGCCTGAAATCAAAAACGGTGCCTATGAAGGTATTTTTGGTAAAAATATTGATTATAAAGATCTGGAGGAATAATTATGAAAAACGAGAAATTAATTTGCGACGCCTTTGAAATTGCCAAAGAAGTTTATGCATCTTACGGTGTGGACGTTGAAAAGGTTATTGATAAATTTGACACCATTCCCGTATCAATTCCTTGCTGGCAAGGTGACGATATTATAGGCTTCGAGCCTAAAGGCGCAGGCGCAAGCGGTGGTCTTATGGTTACCGGCAACTACCCCGGCAGACCAAGAAATCCCGAAGAATACAGAATGGATCTTGAAAAATGTATATCTTATATTCCCGGTGCATTGAAAATTAATCTTCATTCAAGCTATGGCGAAAACTATGAAAACGGTATAGACCGTGACGAATATGCGCCAAGACACTTTGAAAACTGGGTTAAGTGGGCAAAGGCTACAGGCGTTGGTCTTGATATGAACGCAACTACTTTTTCTCATAAATTTGCACAAGACGGTCTTACTATTTCAAACCCCGACGAAAAAATCCGTGCTTTTTGGGTAAAGCATATGCAGGCTGTAAGAGAAATCGCAGAATATATCGGTAAAGAACTTGGAGAAGTTTGTGTTTTTAACACTTGGGTTCAGGACGGTATGAAGGATATGCCCGCAAACAGAATGAAATACAGAGAGCTTATGAAAGAGTCCTTTGACGAAATTTTCTCGAAAAAGAAAATTTCTGAAAAATTTGTTTACGATGCGTTAGAACCAAAGCTTTTCGCCGTTGGCGTTGAAGAATACACCGTTGGCTCAAACGATTTCTATTTATCATATCACGGTCACGCAAGAGCAAAGGGCATCGGTAATACCATTATGAACCTCGACCTTGGCCACTTCCATTGCGAAGAAAACGTTGCAGATAAAATTTCTGCCGTTATGCTTTTTTCAGATAAATTTATGGCGCATCTCACAAGAGGTCTTCGTTGGGATTCAGACCACGTTGTTATAAACGACGAAAAAACCAACAATATGATGCGCGAAATCGTAAGATGCGGAGTTTTAGACAATGCCTTTATCGGTACTGACTATTTCGATGCTTCAATTAACAGAGTTGCCGCCTGGACAATAGGAACGCGGGCAACAAAGAAGGCTCTTCTTTCTGCAATGCTGGAGCCAACACACCTCCTTCATAAAGCAGAAGACGATAAGGACTTCACTCTTCGTCTTACTCTTATGGACGAATTTAAGACCCTTCCTTCAAACGCCGTATGGGAGTTCTATTGTCTCAAGAAAGGAATTCCCACAAACGAAAAGTGGCTTGATGATTTAAAGCAGTACGAAAAGAACGTTATGTTCAAAAGATAACCAAAAAGCAGACGAATTTTCCGTCTGCTTTTTTCGTTTATAAAAGAAAATCCGATTTTTTAATTACAACTATTGACATTTATATTACAAATGTAGTATAATTATTTTGTAATTTTTTAGGAAAAGAGGAAGTATTGTGTCAAAGGAGAAACTTGTTATTTCTTCAAAAAAATACAG
>JAZROC010000256.1:0-1905 GCA_045648525.1 Clostridia bacterium | reverse complement strand
AGAAAGAGTTACAGGCTATAAACTTGAAGGTAAAGCAAAAGAATCAGACGGTATTATTCACCTTCTTAATTCAGGTGCAGCTTGTCTTGATGCTTGTGGTGAATGCACAGACGAAAACGGAAACGCTGTTATGAAAAAATGGTGGGAAGTAACCGAAGAAGATATCAAGAAAATGACCGATGCTTGCTGTTGGTGTGAAGCAGGCTTTGATAACTTCCGCGGCGGCGGATTCTCAAGCCACTTTACTACAAAAGCAGAAATGCCTTGCACAATGATTAGACTTAATTTAGTAAAAGGCTTGGGTCCTGTTTTACAGATTGCAGAGGGTTGGACTGTAAGTCTTCCTCAAGAAGTTTCTGAT
The DNA here is from genome assembly GCA_045648525.1 of Clostridia bacterium. Classification (GTDB taxonomy): domain Bacteria; phylum Bacillota; class Clostridia; order Christensenellales; family QALW01; genus UMGS1322. The sequence goes on along the minus strand of JAZROC010000256.1, from coordinate 1,544 downwards.
ACACTTATGGAAAGAGCAAACCCAACCTGACCTTGCACTTGGTTTGCTCCTCGTTGTGACGGTAAAGAGGGTAGTCCTTTCAAAACCGCTTACGAAGTAATGCAAAACTGGGGCGCTAATCACGGTGCTATAAGTTACGGTCATATCGGTGCCGACCTTATTACAATGTGCTCAATGCTTCGTATTCCTGTTTGTATGCACAACGTACCCGAAGACGATATTTTCCGCCCTGCTTGCTGGAATGCATTTGGTATGGATAAAGAAGGTCAGGATTACAGAGCGTGCGCTACTTATGGTCCTCAATTCAAGAAATAATTTATAATGCCGTTAAGGTATTTAGGAGACATTTTTTATGGCAAATGTTAAAGAAGTTTCATTAAAAATAAATAATGAGAATTGTATTCAGGAAAATTTCCGTGGTGCAGGCGCGATATATCACGCTTATACCTATCGTGCTGATTTTCCCGATAAAGAATACAACGACGAAGAACGTAATATCGAGCTTCAAAGAGTTAAAGATATGGAGCTTAAAATCGCAAGAACTTATTTTGACTTGGTAGCATATAAGGACGGCAAATGGGATTGGGAATGCGACGAAATGATAGCCCTTTACAAGTGGCTTTCAAAAATGCAAGAATTCGGTGTTGAGGTAGCACTTAATGCAGGTTGGTGGATTTCGGGTCACGTTTTTTCCAATCAAGACTCTCCATTATATAACAAGAACCCTAAAATTGCGGCTGAAAATTATGGTAAATGGGTTAGCGAAGTTGTGCATCAGTTAATCGAATTGCGTGGTTTTACGAATATTAAGTATCTTATTATTTTGACCGAGCCAAACGACGGATGTTGGAAAATATCCCGTGAGCAAGAGGATATGCACAAGTACGAACCCTATAAGCTTTGCGCTGTAGCGGTTGATAAACAATTACACGCTGATGGCAGACGTAAGTTGGTTAAATTGGTAGGTCCAAACACAGGTATATGTGATTTTGGTGACCCTACAATGCTTGACTGGGTTGCAAAAAACGTTGGCGATAGCATTGATATTTATTCATCCCATACCTATATGGATTATTACGCTAATCCTGATTTGGTTCGTGAAACCTTTACGGGTAAGGGTTCTTTAGCGCTTAATATCCCCGGATTTAGAGCGCAACAGTATCTAAAACTCGAACCTAATACGGAATACGAACTATCCTTGTACGCAAAAGCGGCAGAAGGCAGTGATTTATCAACCTGGCAACGCAGTTTTATGTTTGGCGCGTTTGAAGCTACCGAACTTGAGAACAGATTAATAGCGGCAGGTATGGAGGGTATAAGTTACTTGACCGAAAATAGCGTTGTTTCAGTTCCTGTTAGTGAAATTTCAACCGAGTGGAAAAAATTCACAATGAAATTTAACACCAAGGAAAAGGATTACGCTTACATTGGTATTTATCACGATGTTTTACCTTTTGATGAGACAATGTTTTATGATGCTGTTTCACTTCATAAGGTTGGTGATAATAAGGAACTTATTGAAAACGGTGGCTTTGAAGATCGTA
>JAZROC010000255.1:0-1665 GCA_045648525.1 Clostridia bacterium | reverse complement strand
ATTCCCCTACAGAGAAGATTGCATTTTGTATCAATGCTACGTAAACAATATTCCTTGCTCATATCATATTGCGTTGGGAACGGATATTATTCATCAGCACCCCACCTGCGATATGTCGATTATCGGCAAATGTTCAGGCATTGATTTTAAGAAAATGTGTGCTTCGGTTGCTGATCTTGACGGCGGTGTTTTCCTTAACTTCGGTTCGGCAGTTATTGGTGCGGAAGTTTTCTTGAAAGCTCTTTCTATTGCAAGAAATTTAGGATATCCTACCTTTAAGATAACGACCGCAAACTTCGACCTTATTAATTTAGGCGATTATCGCTCGAAAATCGGTTATGAAGACCCCAATTATTATTACAGACCCCGAAAAAATATCGTTAACCGTCCTACAAGTCAGGGCGGTAAGGGTTGGCATTTCAACGGTGACCATCAGATAACCATACCAACTCTCTACGATAAATTAATGAATATTACCAATAAAGTATAAAATAGGTTGCAAAATGGCGAGTTTTAATTTATAATATAAGACGAAAATAAATCTTCGGAGGTAAATTATGTTAGTTTCTGCAAAGGAAATGTTGAACAAGGCTAAGGCTGGTAAATATGCAGTTGGTCAGTTCAATATCAATAATCTTGAATGGACAAAGGCTATTCTTCTTACTGCTCAGGAAAACAATTCACCCGTTATTTTAGGTGTTTCTGAGGGCGCAGGTAAGTATATGTGCGGTTACAATACCGTTGTTGGTATGGTTAAGGGTATGATTGAAACTCTTAATATCACAGTTCCCGTTGCACTTCACCTTGACCACGGTAGTTTCGAAGGCGCATACAAGGCAATGGAAGCAGGCTTCTCTTCCGTAATGTTCGACGGTTCACACTACGATATCGAAGAAAATAACGAAAAGACAAAGCAGATTATTAAAGATGCTGAAGCAAAGGGCATTTCAGTTGAGGCTGAAGTTGGCGCTATGGGCGGTGAAGAAGACGCTGTTGTTGGCGGCTGTGAAGTTGCTGACCGCAACGAGTGCAAAATGATTGCTGATTTAGGTGTTACAATGCTTGCAGCAGGTATCGGTAACATTCACGGCAAATATCCTGCAAACTGGGCAGGCTTAAGCTTTGAAACGTTAGATGCTATTCAGGCTTTAACAGGTGATATGCCTCTCGTTCTTCACGGTGGCACAGGCATTCCTGCTGAAATGATTCAGAAGGCAATTTCTCTTGGCGTTTCAAAAATCAACGTTAACACAGAGTGCCAGCTTGCATTCCAGGAAGCAACAAGAAAGTATATTGAAGCAGGTAAGGACCTTGAAGGCAAGGGCTTCGACCCCAGAAAACTTCTTGCTCCCGGCTTTGAAGCAATTAAGGCAACAGTTAAGGAAAAGATGGAACTTTTCGGTTCAATCAATAAGGCTTAATTAAGAAGAGTAATTTAAAAGAGCAAACACGATTGCGTGCTTGCTCTTTATTTTATTCTTCAGTTTTAAAAACTTCTTTTACTGCATCAAGGAAACCGTAGCCGTTTAAATCATCAGGTTGAAGATAACTACCCTCCGTCCACTCGTTCCAACTGTTTATTGTAATTAAAGGTGTTTGGTCAGGGCGGGCATCAATAAAGGCTTTTGCGTTGTAAAGCGCCTTTTTAAAGGCTTCGGGAGTGTT
>JAZROC010000254.1:0-2117 GCA_045648525.1 Clostridia bacterium | reverse complement strand
CCAACGGTATCGGTATCATCACCTAAATTAACGGCATTTAAAACGCATTCTTCGTAACTGTTGGTGTTTAATAAGCACCATAAAGCCGCTTCTAACGTATCTACTACGTAGCCTGTGCTTTTGATTTCTTCACGTTTTAGGTTCGCAAAATTTTTATCAAAAATACGGTTGTAATGTTCAAATTCAGGCAAACAATCAAGGTCTTCCCCTGCAAACTTAATACCTTTAATAAGGCTTTCTTTTGTAGGTTCTTTAAGCAAAAAACTTAAACAATACCCATAAATATAGCAACCCATAATAGAACGTTCGTGAGCATGTGTAAGTGCAGAAGCTTGCTTAATACATCCCTTCCAAAGCCAATAGCCTTCTTCGGTTCCATTCAAAATGGTTGCATTTGCATACAACACAAACGGGTGAATCCGCATTAAAGAGCCGTTGCCGTTGGAATGTTCATCTGTACCGCCACTTTCTGATGCTTTTATATCGTTTGTTAGATAATTGATAATTGCTTTAACACAGTTTTTGCCCGCGTCGAAAGTTTCGCCTGTTGCGGTGTATTTATCGTTTTGAAGCCATGCGCCAAAGTTAAGCATTCTTTCGCCCCAATGGATTTCACCGGTTTTAAGAACGTCCAGTGCCGCAAGGGACATACTTGTATCGTCAGACCACGTTCCCGCAGGATAAGGATATGTGCCAAAGCCTTCCATATCAGTAACTGGCGCATTATCCAATTCTTCTCTCGTTGAAAATTCAACGGGCACACCAAGGGCATCACCAACAGCGTGACCAATCATAACTGCTTTTATTTTATCAATATTCACTTATTTTTTCCTCTCTTTTTATAGTCTGTATCAATATCCGCACTCCAATTATCTTGAAGCGGTGCATTGGCGCGAACACTGTAAACAGCCTTTGAAACCGTTTCATAAAGAATATGCGTGCCCTTTTTATCGGCATTATAATTAACTGCGCGGTTTTCGTCAATACCGAAATTTTTGGCGGTTTCCACCGCGTCAATGTTAGCACCGATAAACAAGAACTCCCAACCGTACTGTTCCTTTTGGCGTTCAATCATTTGTTTAACGCGATTGCTGTCATAATGCTTGCTTGCGTTTTCCATACCGTCTGTGGTAATTATAAACATTGTATGGGCAGGAACGTCTTCTTTGCGGGCATATTTATGTACGTTACCGATGTGGTGAATTGCCCCGCCAATAGCATCTAATAAAGCTGTGCAACCACGAACGGTATATTCTTTATCCGTCATAGGCTTTATTTCAGAAAGCTTTATTCTGTCATGTAACACTTCGCTGTAATTATCAAAAAGAACCGTTGAAACGTAGCACTCGCCTTCTTCCTTTTTCTGCTTTTCAATCATTGCATTAAAGCCACCGATTGTGTCTGCTTCCAGACCTGCCATAGAGCCGCTTCTGTCTAAAATGAATACTAATTCTGTTACGTTGTTTAATCTTTCTTCCATTTTTGTTACCTCCGAAAAAATAATGTGATTGCTTGGTTTTTTAACCTTACAATCACATTATATCAAATTATTTAATTGAATTGGTCGCTTGGCGGGCGACTTTTAATTATTCCAATACAAAAAATCAAATTCTAATAAATAGATTCCTTCCTTATCGCATATTTGCTTTATCTGATTTTGTAATTTTAAATAATCATTTTGGGTTATGTTATTCCAATTGACAACAGGGTCACTTTTTGCAATCTTTTTTGATAATACCAATTCATTAGGCGCAATTTTCATTTTACTCAACTGAGTATAAACTTGTTTTGAAATAATCGTATCAACCGGACAATGACACTCTTTCCAAACTGATTCAAATTCAGGGAACTCTTTCTTAACACAATACAGATACTTAAAGGTCATATTTATCAATTTTTGCCATACACCATATCGCATATCAAAATCCGTTTTTTCGCACACGGAATTATGCCATTGATTAAAATTACTGCAAATATATTCCGTATTATTTGTTAATTCTTTTTCCACAAAGGCGACAATACTTTTCTTGTTTGCAATAATTAGACTAGACTTATTAAAGCGTTCGCTGATTGTTGCATCAACCCATGCTTTTCTAATGCAATAGTTTAAAATCCAT
>JAZROC010000253.1:0-9014 GCA_045648525.1 Clostridia bacterium | reverse complement strand
ACAACGTTCTTCTATGGTAAGATGTGTATAGTTCATACGGTTCTCTCCTTTGTTTAGTTGTGTGGTAACTCTATTCTATCAGAGATTCGTATGAACTTCAATTTTTTTATTTGTTGTTGCACTTGATAGTATAATTCATCGAATGAGCAAAAGGCTTGACCAATTAGGTCAAGCCTTTTTTATATTATCTGACATATCCAATAAATCAATCCATATACCACACTTGCAACCACACCGTACACAATAACAGGTCCTGCGATAATAAACATTTTTGCGCCCGTGCCTAAAACATAGCCTTCTGCTGCTATCAATATAGGACACAGTGATTTTGCAAAATCATTTACATTAAAACGACAGTGTGGTATAATAGAATAAAGCGAGGTGGAATGTATGAAAAAGATATTGTTGACTTTTTCGATTGTTATACTATGTATATCTTTAGCCGGTTGTGTTGGTATGTCTCCTGACGGTCCTGAAAAGCTGACTTTGGGAGAAAACCGTTACAAAACAGGTTTTTACGGCACAATGTTTCCCAATAAATATGAATTATCCGATGAAAAGTTAGAAGTTGATGGCATTGTTCTTAACCGCATTAATCACGAATTCTTTGAACTCTATCACGCCGATATCGGTTCTTATACAGAAGGAACGATATACTGTTCAGAAAAAGATTATGAAAATGCTTTGTCATTTTATAATGATCCTAAAAATTATTCATATCATTGCATTCTCGGCGTTGACTCCGATACCCAAAGCATAAAAACAATCGAACTAACAGATGTCGATACAAGTAAGTTTAATTCGTTATTAAATTTCGCTGATAAATCGAATTATGATCCCTTCGATAAAAAACACAATGCTAAAATAGATAAAGTCGAACTTCCTATGCGGGACGATACAAAAGACACTCGGTTGGTGTTTTACAAACAAAGCAAAGATGATCTTTTTGTTTCTTCCGCAGGAACGGATTATTACATTATTGGTGGTCATCTTTACGCTGTATATCAATACGATTTCGGGCACGGCGAATATGAAAAACTAATCGCGGTAAAAGTACCTGACGAAATCAGCACCTATTTCGTTGAATATATGAAATCATATCTGTAAAAAGAGCGGTCTTGCGACCGCTCTTTTTACAATATTGTCGTTATCCAATAAATAACCCCATAAGCCACGCTTGCCACCGTGCCGTAGACAATCACAGGTCCCGCTATTGCGAACATTTTTGCGCCCGTACCTAAAACGAAGCCTTCTGCTGCTGTCAATATAGGACACAGTGATTTTACAAAAATATTTACATTAAATCGGCGGTGTGGTATAATGAAATAAAGTGAGGTGAATGAGATGTATATGTTTCCGTTGTTTTTAATCATTGTGTTTATTATGGCAAGAACCAATTCTACTTATCATCCTCATTTGCTATTCAAGCGATATGTTATCATCAAAAACAAAACCGTTTCCAAACTGTTGATTGGACAATCTGATCCTGTAAATAGCCGCACAAAGAATGCCAAAACAAATAGGAATAAACTTACGTATTGTGGAATCATTTTTTATGGGCTGTTTCTTTTGTTATGTGGTTTTTCTGTCGTTATGATCTTGCTCCCAGATTTTCCGTGCGAAAGTTTTGTTTTTGATTCAAGATATATGTTTTTAGCGGGTGATACTCTTAATCAAAAACTACCACTTGTTTTTGCATTCACTCTTTTGTTTGCTGAAACAGCGGTTCATTTCATAAACACATCAAAATACGCAATTGAAAAAACTAGTGCAAAAAAGTTCACAAGTTTTATATATTATTTTTTCTCCATATCATTTTCTACCGGTGCTATCGGCAGTTTATGGTTAGCAATTACAACTGTTCTTGAAGCGATATAAAAGGCTTGACCAATCGGTCAAGCCTTTTTCGTTAGAACAATGTCGTTATCCAATAAATCAGCCCATACACCACGCTTGCTACCGTGCCGTACACGATGACAGGTCCTGCGATAATAAACATTTTTGCGCCCGTGCCTAAAACGTAGCCTTCGGTTTTAAATTCTATTGCCGATGAAGTTATGCCGTTGGCAAAGCCGGTAATTGGCACCAAACTTCCTGCACCTGCATACTTTCCTATTTTATCATAGATGCCTATACCTGTTAAAAGCGCACCGAGAAATACCATTATAATACAGGTCCAAGTAGAAATTTCAGGTTTTTCAAGTTGAAATAAGTTTTTTAGCAAAGTTGACACAATTTCACCAACAAGGCAAATTGTTCCGCCAACCCAGAAGGCTTTAAAACAATCGTACAGAATGTTGCTTTTGGGTGCGCGCTTGTTTACAATTTTATTATATTCTTGCTTATCCATTATCGTACCCTTTCCCCTTTTGTTTTATGAAAAATTTCATTTTCATCAGGATTTTTGTCAATAAGATTATTCAATATTGGTTTCAACATAAAAAACAACTCCTTTTTTCATATTATTCGCTGAATGATTTTGTTTATTCAGTAAATAATACTAAAAGAAAGGAGTTTTTGACTATGAAAAAAATTTTAGGACTTTTAACAGTATTTGCACTTTTTTCAGGTTGCGCAATGGTTCCTAACACGCCTGAAGTTTCACCTGTATTGACTTTAGGGGCAACGGAATCTGCCTCACCTGGCTCTTCACCCTTTATGACACCGGGTATGTCTGAAAGCGCGTCGCCTGACCCTTCACCGAAAAGCACATCAACTGCAATTCTTTTTGACATTGAATTAATCAAAGAAAACGATATGATGGGCGATTTCACCGTTAAAGAAGTAAAAAGAAACGGTGATAAGGTTGAATATGTCCGAGCCGAAGGTAAACTTACCCTTGAGGGTGTTTTTGCACGTGGCGATAAGGTAAAGGATTTTGACCACACCATATATTTAAAAGATGGCGAAACTGCCTCCGCTACCGATTTTGCGGTGTTCAAATTTCAGCGAAGCGCCAACGATGCTCTGCCCGTTGATGAGGTTTTAATGAATTTAGACGAGCTTATGCTTGTTGTTAAATTAAAAAGCGGCACCTATAATTCTGATTACGGTAGAGCAAAAATTGATATTACTAATATAAATTATATTGCTTCTGCCAAGGATTTACAGTATTATTCCTTTGATGCCGCACTTCATTCTCAGGAAGCCGCGCCCGAGCACGAATTTGCAAGGCAGTAAAAAACTTATGGATATAAAAAAAGAACGAAGATTTTCTTCGTTCTTTTTTTGGTGCCGAAGACCGGGGTCGAACCGGTACGGGTATTACTACCCACGGGATTTTAAGTCCCGGGCGTCTGCCTATTCCGCCACTCCGGCAAGGAGTTTTATTTAACGAGCATATTATACTTCAAAAATTTAATTTCGTCAACAGAATATTTTATACTTTTTATTTATTTTTTTATTATTATATGCTATAATACTTTCAGAAAAGGAGATTTTATTATGAATAACAAGCTTTTTGATTTTATTTCATCATCACCTACCCCATACCACGCAGTTGATACAATAAAAAAGCAATTACTTGAAAATGGGTTTTGTGAACTTTTGGAAAGCGAAAACTGGGTTTTGGAGAAAAACAAAAACTATTTCGTTACAAGAAACCTATCTTCAATAATAGCTTTTAAAATTCCTGAAAATTTCTCATCCTTTATGATTTCAGCCGCCCATTCGGACACACCTTGTTTTAAAATAAAAGAAAACTCATTTTTAAAGGAAGGCGAATATACAAAACTTTCAGTTGAAAGATATGGCGGTGCGGTACTTTCAACGTGGATTGACCGCCCTCTTGCCGTTGCGGGCAGAGTTATCGTTGAAACAGAAAACGGCATTGAAACGAAATTATTTGATACAAAAGATGCCGTTGCAATTATTCCAAGCGTTGCACCTCATATGCAGTTTGATAACCCCTATAATTTAGCTGTTGATATGTTGCCAATTGTTTCGGGATTAGAAAAGGACGAAAAGCAGATTGCTTCCGATTTATTTTTATATAATCCGCAAAAATGCTGTCAGTTTAACGAGTACGTTTCTGCACCACGAATTGACGATTTAATGTGCGTTTTTGCATCTTTAGAAGCATTTATTTGCACAGAAAAGCATAAATCAATTCCTGTTTTTTGCGTTTTTGATAATGAAGAAGTTGGCAGTGGCACCAAGCAGGGCGCTGACTCAACATTCCTTGACGACGTTTTAACGCGAATTGCGGAAAGTTTTGATAAGAACTTAAAAGCAATGCTTGCTTCCAGTATTGTTGCTTCTTGCGACAACGGTCACGCGGTGCATCCTAACCACCCCGAGCTTTCTGACAAAAACCACAGCGTTTATATGAATAAAGGCATTATTATAAAGCATAACGCTAACCAGAAATACACAACTGACGGCATTTCCTCTGCCTTATTCAAAGTGATTTTGAAAAAGGCAAAAGTGCCATATCAGGAATATTGTAACCGAGCAGACAAGGCAGGCGGTGGCACTTTGGGTCATGTTTCCATTACTCACGTTTCGGTAAATACAGTTGATATCGGTCTTGCGCAGCTTGCTATGCACTCAATTTACGAAACGGCAGGTGCAAAGGATACTGAATATATGGTTACAGGTCTTAAAGCCTTCTTTGAAAGCAAAATTGAAATGACAAAAGACGGAAGTTTTTTGGTTAAATAGAATTAAAACAAACGGAGTAAAAGTATGAAGAATATAGATTCTGAAATAAAAGCAGTAACTTGGGTTGCAAAGGAGATAGTATTACAAAGCAATAAAAAATATGATGATCCTTTTAACGACGTTGACGTTGACCTTATACTTACAAATGGTACGTTAACATATACTGTTCCCGGTTTCTGGGATGGCGACGATACCTGGCGCGTTCGTTTTACTTGCACTGAAGAAGGTACTTGGACATATAAAACAGTATGTACTGATACTGAAAACTCAAGTTTACATAATCAAGCAGGCACAGTTATATGTACAAAATATACAGGCGACCTTGACGTTTACAAACACGGTTTTGTAAAAACCCAAGCGAATACCAAATATTTCACCTACAATGACGGCACTCCTTTCTTTTATTTAGGTGATACCCATTGGGGTTTAGGTCTTGAAACAATAGATATGATTAAGGAAATCGTTAAAACCCGAGCTGAACAAGGTTACAGCGTATTTCAAAGTGAACCGCTTGATGCAAAGTTTAAATTTCAAGACGGTATTACAAGCGAGGATATAGAAGGTCTTAAAGAACACGATGAAAAGTTCAAGGAAATTGCTTCATACGGTCTTACCCATACAAACGCAGCACACTTCTTCCCCGCTTTTATGCAAGAGTTTATTGATAATCACGGTGGATATTCTGAAACGCTTATGGGCGTTGGCACAAAAAATGGCGAAAACGTTAACCTCTATGACCTTTCCGACCAAGCAAAAAATGCACTTGAAAAGATTTGTCGTTATTGGGTGGCAAGGTATTCAGCATATCCTGTAATGTGGACGTTAGCCCAGGAAGTTGACAAAGACTTTTTCTGGACTATAACACCTGATTTTCATAAGCACAAGCAATGGGGTTTGTTAAATAACCCCTACAAATACGTAGCAGAATTTTTTGGCAAATACGACCCTTATAATCACCCATTAACAGCACATCAGGAAGGCTCAAGTTTTACAAAAGCATCAAACTCTGCATTTCGTGATATGAAGGAGCATACTTGGTACGCTTCACAATGGAATCCCAAGGTAACGGGCGAATCAATTATTGAATCTCCATTTGATTATTGGGAATATGGTCAGGGCAAGCCTGTAATCAGATACGAAAGTTATTACTATATGGTACAAACCAAAGATTTCGGCGCACGCGCAAGAAGTTGGTTTGCTCTTTTAAGCGGTATGTGCGGTCTTGGTTATGGTGCTCAAGGTGCTTGGTTTTATATGCACTCCTATCGTGCAACAGTAGACAGCGATGATGGTGTAGACGTTGTAACGGTAGCAGAAAAGGCAGAGCACAAGGCAAAATGGAAGGAAGCTCTTCAAATACCAAGCTCAATACAAGTTACATATATTCGTGATTTTATGGAAAATCACGTTGTTGATTGGTACACGCTTATTCCTCGATTTGAAGATACTGCATATCTTGAAAGAGATGAAGGCGCATATGGTGTAATTGCTTCTAATGCAGATAATTCAAAAATAGTTGTATATTTTTATAATTTTTCCGATACAACTTTGGCGGCAAAACCCAATGCAGTAAATTCAGGCACAAAAACAGGTAAACTTAACTGCCTTGAAGCAAATGGTAATTATAAATATAGTTGTTTTAACCCCATAACAGGCAAAATTGATGAAAGCGGCACCTTTACCGCAACAAAAGACGGCACTTGGATAATGCCTGAAAAAGCAACAAGTGATATGGTATTTTACATATATAAATAACTTTAAAATAAATTAAAGCCACCTTGATAGGTGGCTTTAATTATAACCTTTTCTCAATTTCTTTTACAATATCACTCATTCTCATATCAAGTGCGATGCTAATGCGGTAAAGCGTTTCAAGGGTTGGTTTTCTTTCCCCTCGTTCAATAGCACTTAAATGCGTTCTCCCAATATCTGCAAGACCGCTTAAAACTTCCTGCGATATTTTTTTCTGTTTACGACATTCAGCTATTGCATCGCCAACAATTTTGGAATTTAAAAATTCTTCTGCCACAATATCACCCCTTCAATGATATTGTAGATTCTTTTTTTGTGTTTTATGAACACATATGTTGACAAAAGAATACATTTGTGTTATATTTATATAGAAATGAATAAAAACACGTTTATATTTTATATTATTAACATAATTTTTCCATTGTTATTTGGTTGCGTAATTTACGTTTTCACGCGAAACACAACGTATATCAATATGCTTCTTGATTTACGTTTTGAAACAACACGAAATTTTTTGACAGATATTCTTTCTTTTTATGTTGCCGATTTTTTGTGGGCATACTCTTTATTTTTTTCGCTGAAATTCCTTTGGAATACAATTATTTCTGCGTGCTTAACGATTTCTTGCGGAATATTTTGGGAGTGCCTTCAGATTGCTTTTATCAAAGGAACTTTTGATTTTTATGACATACTTATGTATATTTTAGCAGTTATTATTGCTATTATAATAATATTTTTTGGAGGATAAAAAAATGAAAAAACTTATCTCAATTTGTCTCACCGCAGTATTATTACTTTCTTTTTGTCTTTTCGCTATAGGCAGTAGCGATGCTGAAGATACTTCCACCAACCAAGGAAGTGATTCTGCAACAATACCAGAAACCGACCCCACGAAATTAGGCAAGTACAATATCGAAATTAAAAGTTGCCGCCTTGCAAAAGATTATGAGGGAAAAGATATTGTTATCGTTACATACGGATACACAAATAACAGCGATGACGCAACACCTTTTATGACCGCTGTTTCGACAAAGTTATTCCAGAGCGGTATTGGTCTTAATGAATGTTACCTTGCAGACGAAAGCGCAAATTATTCTTCCGATAATCAAATGAAAGACCTTCAAAAAGGTGCTACACTTGATGTAGAGGTTGCATATGAATTAAACGATACAACTACCGAGGTTGTTGTTGAAGTTACTGAATGGATTAGCCTTGATGATGCAAAAATTACAAAAACATTTAAACTTGCTTAATGAGAAAGCCGACTTTTTTAAGTCGGCTTTCATTATTTTCCAATAAACTTATGTACGTACGGCCACGAATTATCTGCATAGAAGCGATGTCCTCCATTACCTATAACATGGACACATCTTTCGCCCATTTCCATACTTTCATATGCTTTTTTACCTTTTTCAAAGACCTCTTTTGCGCCAAAGAGCGGGAATATGGGGTCCGTATCACCGTTAACCTGAACGTAGTATTTGGGGTATGCCATTGCAAGCAAGTCGCCCATATCGAAATATTCAGCGATATGAGGTACGTAATTGCAGGTGCAATGATACATAGCTCCAATAGAATCCTTATAAGTGCACATTGCGCAGGAAGGCATTGCAAGTTTTATTCTATCTTCAAGAGCGCAAACGTAAGCCGTTGCCGTGCCTCCGCCTGAATTGCCCATACAGCATACGTTATTTATATCGACAAGCTCTGAAAAATCACTTTCAAGAACGTCAATAAGACGCATAATATCCCAAACGCGCTCACCTAAAGTGGTTCTGCCCATAAGAAGTGCCGCCATTGAGGATTCCTGGCAATGAGGGCCATCCTTATCACCGCCACATTCACCAAAATTGCGTTGCTCCATAGCGATAGAAGCAAAACCTTCTTTAGTTGCGCGGACACAAAAATCCCTATCGCCGTCATCTTTGCCTGTTTCACCTTCATATTTAGTGCGTGCCATTGAAACGTGCATACCTTTTGAGTGCCCCTGTAACGTTATTATAACGGGCGGTTTTTCAACACCTATAGGAACAAACAAATGGCAGGGTACACGGTAACCGTCTTCACTTTGATAGGTAAAGCGGATTTCACGGGCATTTTCTAAGCGAGTATCATACTCAATTTCAAGTTCGGGCAGAACTTTTGTAAATTTATCCATACCGAGAAGCTGTGAAAGTTTTTCCTTTGCATTCTTTTGCCACGAAATTATATCACCGCCATTATACGCCATTGACGGTTCGACGGTACTTAATATTTTTTTAGTATTTTCAAATGCTGTAGCCATATAAACTCTCCTTAAAAAATATCTTTAAATATTATATTACATATAAAACGAAAAGTAAATACCCAAAAACAAATTTTATTTCCGACAAAGCAAAAAGAGAAGCCACCGATTTCTCGGTGGCTTGATTGCGAAGATTTATCGCGCTTCAGATTAAAGTTCTGCAAAATACTTGATTGTACGAACCATCTGGCTTGTGTATGAGTTTTCGTTGTCATACCAGGAAACAACCTGAACCTGATAAGTATCTTCATCAATCTTAGCAACCATTGTCTGTGTTGCATCGAAAAGTGAACCGAAACGCATACCGATAACGTCA